>SLIO01000352.1 GCA_007135635.1 Methylomicrobium sp.
AAAAATCTGGCGCGGCCGTTTAGTCAACAAGCGTAAAAACGGAGACCTTTATCTGGCGGAGCTGACGATTGCACCGATGCAGGACGAACAGGGCAAAATCACGCATTATATCGGCATGCAATGGGATATCACCCAGTCATATACTGCAGAACAAAAGTTGACCAATCAGAAGCAATTGATCGAGTCGGTGATCAATGCATCGCCGGTTGCGATGGTTGTCATCGACAAAGATGATCGCGTCGTCCTGGATAACCAAGTCTATAAAATGATGATCAGCGATCTGGGCTTAACCGAACCGGTGTTGTTTTTTTTGAAGCTGTTACGCTTAGACATGGGCGATCTATGGCAATACGCGGCCTGCAAAGAACGCGGCTTCGTCAATAGGGAGCTTCGAATCGAAGGCATCGAAAAGCGAAGTACGCGTTGGTACTCTTGTTCCGGCAATTGGTTCGCCGAAAAGGAGACTGGCGCCGATGCATTTTTTTCCGGCGAAACCAAAGATTATTTACTGCTCAGTTTCAGCGATATTACGCAACAACGCCGTCAGCAGGAAGAATTGCACCTGCAGAATCTTCGCACCATTATGGCCGAGGAAGAGCAAATTCGAAGCATCCGCGAGACCTTGCTCGGTGCGATGCACCAAATTAGGCAACCGTTAAATCAAATTAGTGCAGCAATCAACATCATGAGTCATCGCAACGATATTCAAAACCATCCACTGAGAGAGCTGCTCGAACAAGTCGGCGCGAAAGGCGCAGAAACTCTGGAAACCTTGCAGAGATGCGTACCTGAAATCCCCGAAACCGCCGTGATTCCGCTCAATTTGAACCAAATACTGCATGAAGTCGTAGAGCTTAGCAGCTATAAACTTTTGGCTAACGGCATCATAATCGATTGGCAGCCCAGTTCGACGCTGCCTTCGGTATTAGGGTCAGAAAACAAGCTGCGCATGCTGTTCAAACAATTAATCGATAATGCGATAGAAGCGATGAACCGCGCAGGTATCCGCGATCGTTCGATTGCCATTGCAACGCATGTCGACAAAGAACGTGTCAATGTCTCGATTGAAGATACCGGCCCCGGCATCCCGGCAGACCAGCGCATCAAAGTATTCGAACCTTTTTACACGACCCGTCCGATGGGCACCATTAAGGCTGGAATGGGTTTAGTTCTGGTTCAGGAAATCGTCAATCAACACAAAGCCGGTATCGAAATCGATCCGAATTATCATCAAGGCTGCCGATTCAAAATCGGTTTTCCAATCTATCGAAACTCTAAAACCAAACCATAAGTCATGTCCGAACGTCTGCTATTGGTCGAATCCGAACTGGATACGCTGTTTCTTATCAGTCAACTACTGAACAGCACCCGGGATTTGCGCCATAAATTGCGGGGTATCCTTGAAATACTGCATAATCGTAACGGCTTGCATTTCGGAATGATTACATTGCGTGATGTCGACGACGATAGCATGAGCGTCTGCGAAGTGTATGGCGACAACATCAATAAATCGGTGCGCTATCAGCCCGGAGAAGGTCTGGTCGGCGCGATTCTGGATGAAGGCTGCACTATCTTGGTCGATAGAATCGCCAACGAACCTCGCTTCTTGAGCAAACTGGGCTTGTACAATCCTGATCTTCCTTTCATTGGTTCTCCGTTGTCCGTGGACCAAGGTGAAGTCGTCGGCATACTGGCCGCGCAACCGGCCGATGCCGATTTTCTCGGCGAAAAGGCCCGTTTTCTCGAAATGGTCGCTAACCTAATAGCACAAAGCGTCAATTCGCTCAGAGCAATCGAGCGAAAACAAGATCAATTGACCAACGAGCGCGATTATCTGAAACAGGCGCTGGTCAAAAACTACCGCTTCGAAAACATCATCGGACACTCCGAACCGATGCTGAAAGTATTCGATATCATCCGGCAAGTTGCAAAATGGAACACGACCGTGCTGATCCGCGGCGAGTCCGGCACCGGTAAGGAAATCGTCGCCAGTGCGATACATTTCAATTCCGCCTGCGCCAACGGCCCGTTTTTAAAATTGAATTGTGCCGCGTTGCCGGACACGCTACTAGAATCTGAATTGTTCGGGCACGAGAAAGGCGCTTTCAGCGGCGCGATCGGCCAACGTAAAGGCCGCTTCGAACTCGCCGACAACGGCACGCTTTTTCTCGACGAAATCGGCGAAATTTCAGCCTCGTTCCAAGCCAAGCTATTACGGGTACTGCAAGAAGGCGAATTCGAGCGTGTCGGCGGCGTCAAAACCTTAAAAGTGCATGTACGGGTAATTGCCGCAACGAACCGCAATCTTGAAGAAGAAGTCGCAGAAGGGCGGTTTCGTGAGGACTTGTATTACCGGCTTAATGTCATGCCGATTTATATGCCGGCGCTACGCGAACGTATCGAAGATATTCCTGAATTGGCTCAATTTTTACTTAAGCGCATTTCCAAGCATCAAGGAGGGCGGCCTTTGGAAGTCAAGGAAAGCGCATTGCGCATCTTGATGAAGCATCATTGGCCCGGCAATGTCAGGGAATTAGAAAACCGGCTCGAACGCGCCGCAATCATGAGTCAGGACGGCATCATCGACCGCGACGTGGTCGCCGGCACCGGCTTGGAAAACGAAATCGGCGTCACGCTGGCGCCGCAGCCTATCCGTAACATGGATTTACTCGATGAAAATCTGGACGAACGCGAACGCGTGATCGCCGCACTCGAACAAAGCGGCTGGGTACAAGCCAAAGCGGCGCGCCTGCTCGACATGACGCCAAGACAAATCGCTTACCGAATACAAACGCTCAACATTCATGTGAAGCAGATTTGAATTCGGCTAACGAAACAAGCAAAGTCCCTTTTGCAGAACCGATGCGGACCATTGCCGACTATTGCCACAGTAGCAATCTTATCGGCTTGTCGACTGAGTGTATCGCCAGCGTCATGTTTAACAAACTTCCCAAGCCACTGCATATCGCGGGAACCCGGGAGGCTGCCTCAGGGCTATTTGAACTCTTGGCGAAACAATCGACACCTGAGGCATCCGGAAGCCTATTTCAAGACTATATGTGCGTCGTATTCGGTTTCGAATCCGAGCAGCGTTTAGCGGACGATGCAACCGGCAGACGTCGATTTCGTAATAGCTATCTGCGCTTGATACAAGACTGGGGAATGGACTCGAACAATGCACAAGCGGCGGTTTTCAAAGGTTGGGTCGAAAGCCGTTTCGGCTTGTTTCCGTCCTATCACAAGCAACTCATCACCGGCTTCGGCACGAAGGCTTGGATCAGCTACATCGAAGAAAAGATGAACAGCCGTTATCATAATAACTGCATCTATATGCAATTGGATCTACTCTACGAATATTGTCAATGTATCATCGAACGATTCCACATTCCGGCAAAAAGCCATAAAACTTTGTATCGCGGTGTCGATGCGCTTAACGATTGCATCATCCGGCATGAAAACAAATACGATAAAATCGTGCGTTTTAACAATCTGGTATCTTTTACCGATAGGCCGGACACCGCCAGTGAATTCGGCGCTTACATCCTGAAGACCGAAGTACCGATGGTAAAATTAATTTTTTTTAACGACCTACTCCCCCGCCATGCCTTACGCGGCGAAGCGGAATATTTGGCGATCGGCGGCGCCTACCGGGTCCGGGTGAGCTATTGAGGTAAAGGAAAAAATGATTAACGAGTCTTTACTAGACAAAGCATTGGGAGCCTATCTCGGTTTTGCTTGTGGCGATGCGCTCGGTGCGACGGTCGAATTTATGTCTCCGAAACAGATTCAAAGACGTTATGGAGTTCACCGGGACATCATCGGCGGTGGATGGCTAGCGCTTGAACCCGGTCAAGTCACCGACGACACGCAAATGTCGCTTACGCTGGGACAAGCGATTATCGATCATCGAGGCTGGAACCCGATCGCTGTGGCCGACGGGTTCCTTGAATGGTTCGAATCCGACCCGCCCGATATCGGCAATACCTGCAGGCGCGGACTCGAACGTTACCGAAAAACCGGTGAATTGCTTGGCCCGCCTCGCGAGGACGATGCCGGCAACGGCGCATGTATGCGCAACCTGCCGGTCGTACTGGCGACGATCAAGCGCCCGGATTATTTTATTGAATGGAGCCTGCAGCAAAGCCGCATCACGCATAACCACCCCATATCCGATGCGGCGACCTTGGCCCTCGGGTGTATAACCGGACAATTGCTCAACGGTCAAACCGTCGATGCCTGCTATCGCGTAGCAGAAAACCTGATTTCCGAATATCCGGAATTCGCTTATTGCCCTTATCCGGGTGAATCATCGGCCTATATTGTCGATACCGTACAAACAGTGTTGCATTGTTTTTTCAATAATGAGGATTTCGAATCCTGCCTGACCGCAACCGTCAATCAAGGAGGAGACGCAGATACCACCGGAGCCCTGGCCGGCATGCTGGCAGGCGCGCGATATGGCGTGCAAAACATTCCTAAGCGTTGGCTGAACCGTTTGGATTTTACGGTTTCCGATACAATACACGCTCAAACGCCTGTGTTGATCGATATTGCACAATGTCTTTAAACAAGAGAAGCACTTCACCATGAAGAACAATAAGTTAATTCGATAGCTTGCCATACCATCGCAAATCGTTTGACTCACCTGAAAGACATCAGAAGTTTCATGTGTGAACTGCCGAATTTAGAATCAAAGCCATGTATACTGAACTATCACATCGGAAGAGGCATAGAAATAGCTTATCGCAAGGTAATTGCTCAGCATCTCCCCCTCTTTTTTCCTTGACAGTGTAAAACTAGCGGATTCAAACAATGAAAAAAACCAATGGTTTATCATCTTAATTGTGGCAGCCATCCTATTTCTACCGATTTCGAACTTGATCGGCTTGACCGGCGAAAACGAGCCGATTGAAGTGATTTCAGGCAAATCGGACAAATTCACAAAGGCTTCGCAGATATTGCAAAACAAATGCGTCGATTGCCATTCCCCCGGCATGACCCGCATGCCGATCTACGCTAACTGGCCGATCGCAAAACAAATGATGGAGCACGACATCGAAGAGGCCAGCGAACGACTGTTGCTGACGAAAAAAGCTTATAGCGGCAAGGAAACCCTTTCGCCGCTGATGCTCGCCCGACTGGAGGGCGTCGTTCGCAATGACAGCATGCCGCCGGCGCTATACGTTTTGATGCACTGGGACGGCAAGTTTACCAATGACGAAAAGGCGACGATTCTCGCCTGGATCGCCGAAGAACGGAGCAATCATCCATGGAGCCGGGACGCCGCCAATAAATTC
>SLIO01000494.1 GCA_007135635.1 Methylomicrobium sp.
AAGCTGTTTCTTGAGAGCCTGTCGAAGGGTGGACGGTTAATCCGCCCATGGTTCGACAGGCTCACCACGAACGGATTAACCTTAAACTGTCCCGCGTTAAGTGAGTAGCCGCTTAACTTAAGGCAGTGTCACCTAGCGCTAGGCGATCCGCGTAGGGTACGCTGTGCGTACCATGGTAACCCCGCAATGTTCATGTGCCAACCGAACCGCCAGGGCACGGTTTTGGTACGCGCAGCGTACCCTACAATTTATGTATAACGATGAGAGCTGGAGCTTGGGTAACAGCAATGACTAAAAATATCAGAACAATGCCTGCACTTCAGCGGCAATAATGATGGCATAGGCTGTTAATGGTTAGTCACTCATCTAAATTGAAAACGCTGTTTCTTCAAGTCCTTCATGCTCTTCATGGTAAAAAATAAATGACATTTTTTGGAATCAGCACCCACAACAATGTTACCAAGCTCAGCTTATGCAACTAATAACACCGGACAACTGAGCCGATCGGCAAACAACGAAGCAGCACTTTGTGAAGTTTCAGGGTCGGTTCTGTCGGCGCGCAGCACGACGATACTGCAACCACGCTCTAAGACATATTGCAAGATCGAATCGTAACTTCGACTTGATTGAATAAAAAAATGAGAAGCGAGATTGTTACCCGCGAGCAAAGCTTTTGCTTGTTGCTCCAATTCGGCGATGCCGTTATCGGATTGCCTCTGTAAAATAATATTGAGGCCCGATTTTTGCGATATGGCAATATTGATAGCCAATTTAAGTGCTCGTTCCGATCCTTCCGTACCATCATAAATTGCCCAAACCGGAGGACTAAACTTTTTAACGAAGATTTTTTTAATCATCAACGACCGGTTACCGCGCGATCTATCCAAAAGCAATAAATCCATGGTAGCGGCTGCAGCCATTGCCTCGGCCAAATAATGACCGCGAACGACTGTCAACGATACTGTCAATCCGGATTGTTTCGCCAACGCCTCGAGTTGTTGTCGAATTCGTTTGATTCGGCGGGCCGATGCCGACCCGATTTGGTCGGCATTGAATTTAAGCTCTGCACTGGTTACTCTGTCCACTTCGGTCGCGAAAGGAAGTCCAGCCAAATGAAACAAATTAATATCTTCGATGAACAAAGCCGTCAGTTGTGCCCCTTGAGCCGTGGCCAAAGCAACCGCCAATTCCAAGAAGGCCGAATCTTGCAAGGCATCGACAGCGATCAACATTTTTTTGGGCGTAACGCTAAGGTCAATCATGGCTGTTATTTTTCGACAAAAATGCCTGACTGATTTCGGTAAACCGGGCCAATTGCGCATCGACCTTACCGTTTACAGAATTCTGCGGAAACACGCCGTTTTCATCAGGGGTTCCTGCTACTATTCCGGTCAACAATTCCAAGGCTTCATCGACATTTTTCACCGCATAAATATGAAACTGCCCGGATTGGGCAGCATGCACGACATCCCAACGCAACATCAAATGCTTGATATTCGCAGAAGGTATGATCACGCCTTGGGTACCGGTCAGACCTTGTTTTTTACAGATATCGAAAAAACCTTCGATTTTTTCATTGACACCGCCGATTGCTTGTACCCGTCCTAACTGATTGACCGAACCGGTCATCGCTAAATCTTGACGCAACGGAATTTGCGTCAATGACGAAAGAATTACACACAATTCGGCGAGCGATGCACTATCGCCATCGACGCCGCCATAGGACTGCTCGAATACCAGCGTCGCCGACATCGAAAATGGCTTATTCCTGGCATACCGGGATGCGATAAAGCCGGCCAGAATCAACACGCCTTTCGAGTGAATCGCGCCGCCCAATTCGGTTTCTCGTTCGATATCGACCAGTTTGCCGTTACCGAGGCGCGTCGTCGCGGTAATCCGGGAGGGCTGACCGAAACTGAATTCGCCGATCTGCAACACCGACAAGCCATTGATCTGCCCTGCCACGCTACCTTGCGTATCGATCAGCACCGTACCTCGCTGAATATGTTCATAGAGCCTTTCTCTGATCCGATCCAAACGATAAACCTTCTGATCGATTGCCTGCTGAACATCGCCGGCATGAATGCACTCATGCCCGTTTTGCCCGGACCAATAGTCGGCCTCAATCAACAAGTCTTTGATGCTGCGCAGATGTGTCGAGAGTTTTTCGGCATCGCCGGTCATTCTGGCGCTGTGTTCGATCACTCGCGCGACAGCTTCACGGCTCAAGGGCTGTAACTTTTCCTGACGGGCAATCGTCGCCAACACTTTGGAATATTCGATGGCCGCGTCTTCGCGGCCCACCGAATCATCAAAATCGGCAGCGACTTTAAATAAATCCTGAAACTCCGGGTCGTAATAATTCAACAAATAATAAATCAGCCGATCACCCAACAAGATAAGTTTCAATTCGAGCGGAATCGGTTCCGGTTCGAGCGCTGAGGTGCTGATTAGACTGAGGCTTCGCTCCAGCGATTCGATGCGGATTTCGCCGGATTGCAGCGTCCGTTTCAAGCTTTCCCAAGCATAAGGTTGCATCAATAATTTACGCGCATCGAGTATCAAATAGCCCCCGTTCGCTTTATGCAAGGCACCCGGCTTGATCATCGTGAAATCGGTAACCAACGAGCCCATGAAGGCTTCATGATCGCAACGCCCCATCAAGTTGGCGTAATTTGGATGATCTTCATAGACGACCGGCGCGGTTTTGTTATCGCTCAAGTCGACCATTAAATTCACTTGATAACGCTTGAAAGGATCGGATTGTTGAGGCATTTCCAAGAACGGCAACGCCGATTCGCGATGCGGGATGAAGTCACGCACATGACCAATAATATCGCGTTCAATCTCATCCAGATAATCGAGCACGGTCTGCTGGTCACCATAGGTTTCCTTGAGTTCATGAATTGAATGGCCGACTGCAAATTCTGCCACTTCGCGGTTCAGATCTTTGATCTTGCGTTTTGTTTCCTTGCGCCAGGCCGGAAACTTCTTGAGCAGTTTTTGCAGACGTTGCTGTAATTCAATGATCGATTGCTGAATTCGCTGCTGTTCTTCCTTGGAAAGTTGATTGAAGCGCTCGGCATCGATTACCACTTCATTTTCATCGACCGGCGCGAAGGCATAGCCGGTCGGTGTTTCGGTTAGGATGATATGGGCGTTCGCGGCTTCTTCACGTAATCGGTTAATTTCTCGAAACTCGCGATGCCGCGATTCCTCCTCGATTTCTTCAACACGAGAGCGGTATTCGTCGCCTTCGAACGACGCCGGTAAGGCAATTCGTAGCTCATCGATCAATTGCTCCATATCTTTTTGGAACAATTTGCCTTTTCCTGCGGGTAAAGACAAAAGCCGGGGCTTAGCAGGTTGTTCGAAGTTAAAAACATAACACCAGTCCGAAGGAATTTTTTTATGCGCGGCCTCCTGCTCGACCAATTGCATAACGGTCGTCATCTTGCCGGTTCCCGAGGGTGCCAATGCGAAAATGTTATAGCCGGCTTTATCGACTCGTATCCCGAACCGAATCGATGCAATAGCCCGCTCCTGTCCAACGATAATTTCGACATCCTTGAGTTCGTCGGTCGTTTGAAAGTTTAAGTCGCCGACGCTACAAGGTTTATAAAGTAATGCCGTCTCCAGAGGTGCAATTTTCATTTTATCCCTGCCTTTTTGTATAACCGGTTGCATTAGAACATAGACTTCTCTCTGCCACAATTAAGAAGTCAATGACTATAAGATGTCGTCCCGGCCTAACGGCTTACTAAAATAAATCCCCCTCAATCCCCCTTTTTCAAAGGGGGAGGCCAACAATTACGCATGAATTGCGGTAATTTGCCAACGGGGCCTGAATACTTACATAGATTTTGACCATCGAAGCGGTTCTCGAAAGATGCAAGGAAATGATCAACCTAAAATACGAAAATAAGCAACTCGACAAAGCGCTGTCGCAAAGCAGAAGCGTCTGTATAGCGAGCTGCCTCATTATGAAGAATCAACTGCTAACCGAAGAAGCCGCATTTGATTATTTACACAAAAATACCAGAAACCAACGACGGAAAATCACCGAGTTGGCCAAATAAGTCCTCCAAACCTTCACCGATCAAGACAACCTTGGCCGAACCCATCTATAATCCACTAAACGTTTCGAAATAAACCATGAAAAACAACTTTCTAGACTAATGAAAACCATCCTCGTGACCGGCGCCACCGGACAAATCGGCTCGGAATTGACGCCCGCCCTCAGAAAGCGATACGGCAATAATTCCGTCATTGCCGCCGGCCACCGCAAACAACCCGATGCCGAGTTAACGAACACCGGCCCCTATTGCCGGCTGGACATTGAAGACGTCGCAGCGTTAGCTCGGATTGTCGAGTACTATCGAATCGATACGATCATTCACCTCGCCTCGTTATTGTCCGCGGTTGCGGAAACAGATCCGCAAAGGGCTTGGTCGGTTAATATCAATGGCTTGTTCAATGTGTTGGAAACTGCACGCAAACATGAGTGCTCGGTTTTTTTCCCTAGCTCGATCGGAGCCTTCGGACCGCAGACACCGGCTTTCGACACGCCTCAAGATACCATACAACGCCCGGACACGCTGTACGGCATCGGCAAGGTATCCGGCGAATTACTGTGCGATTATTATCACAAGCGCTACGGCCTCGATACTCGGGGGCTTAGATTCCCGGGATTGATTTCCTACAAAACGCCGCCCGGCGGCGGCACGACCGATTATGCGGTCGAAATTTTCTACGCAGCCGTCCGCCGTCAACACTACACCTGCTACTTAAAACCCGATACGCAATTGGATATGATGTATATGCCGGATGCGATCGATGCAATCTTGCAATTGATGACTGCAGACGCCGAGCGCTTGACTCACCGCAACGCTTTCAATGTAACCGCGATGAGCTTCAGTCCCGAGCAACTGGCCGCACAAATTCGCCAGCATATTCCAAATTTCAAAATGAGCTATAAAGTCGACCCGCTACGTCAAGCCATCGCCGATTCCTGGCCGCGACACATGGATGATAGCGCCGCCCGGCAAGAATGGGGTTGGCAAGCACGATACGATCTGGCAACCCTGGTCGAGGACATGCTAGAGCACATAGCCGAATAAACCTATGCTGCCCTTTCAATAAACCAAACCACTAACTACTATCACCATTCACCATTCACCATTCACCATTCACCATTCACCATTCACCATTCACCATTCACCATTCACCATTCACCATTCACCATTCACCATTCACCATTCCCTATTCCCTATTTACTATTTACTGCTCAC
>SLIO01000143.1 GCA_007135635.1 Methylomicrobium sp.
CGACAGGGCTCTCCTGAGCAAAGCCGAAGGGCTCAGGACGAACGGAATAATGACGGACAACTATCAACCCATTCAATTTCACATAGAGCCTTGTCTTACTATCTTAGCTAATGTGACCTCGATACCCTTTCTTGCCACCTAACGCTCTTAGCTTTCCCTCACCTAGCGGTTAGGTGAGGGACGATCAGGGGATCGCTCCCACAGTGCATTCGGAAAACCCCTTGTGGGAGCAAAATCCATGGCGGAGTAATGGGTTTCCGTTAGCCTAATGGGGCAGTGACGCTGGAGCGTGGAAAAGAGGAAATAGCGGGCTTACCAAAGCCTGACCGTTTTAATTCAACGGTCCGCCAACGTCGAAATTGTCGACAATTGAACGCCTTGACGCTGACGGAAGCCGATCAAAGGAGTGAGGCCTTTAGATAACAGAGCATTGACTTGGGATTCATTCAATAACGCTTCCGTACCAGGCTGCAAAACTGGCTCATCACCCAAGATATAACTAAATGCCGGTACATCACTGATAAACAATGGATTATCTGCGCTCTCTTCTTGAGTCATTTTTATCAACGCGCGCACGCACAACAGCGCAGGATTTCCCCAAAGCAGTTCATCCTGGGCGGGAACCTCTGCACATTCCTCAAAAGCCAATGCTTCGATCGGGTCACGTTTGATTCCATAAGGTAATCTCACTAAGTAGCGAGGATATGCCAGCACAACGCTACCGGCATGAATCCCGCCAAGATATCGAGTCCAATCGCTGCCATGTTGAGATTCACCGAAGATAATGCTATCGATGAGTGAACGGTTGGCAGCACCAAGAAAGCAGCCCCCGCAAGCTTTTGCTATCGCACTCAAAAACTTTAGCAATTCACCTTCTTCAGCACTGCCGGAAATGCTAAAATCGCCGACCAACAACACATCCTGCTGCTCATCGTCGTCCAATTGAACATGTGCCAACAAGTATTGCTTAAACTCGCCGTTATCTCCATTTATAGCAGCCATTAATTCGGCTTGACAGATATCGACTAAAAAGAAGCGCTGTTCGTCCGCGTATTCTTCATTGACTAGCGCTTCGGTGGCTCGCCAAAGGGACTCGAGGCTTTTAAAATCCTGACGCTGCAGTAAGGTTCGCAAAAATTGGCTCATTGTCCCATCGATCACATCAATCAAAGCCTGATACTGCGGCTCGACATCCTGGGTAATATAGGGAGACACGACGCGCTCGATTAACTTCTCCACCGTATCGGCTTGACCGGTCTTTGGCTCCGGCGCTTTGCCCAACAAACGTTGCAAGGTATCCGCTTCGGTCTCGATATCGGCGGGCTGCGTTTGGGCCACTATGCTTTCATTAGAGCCCATTTGATAGAACGATTGAATTTTCTCCGCAGCCTGCGCCGCCGTTTTCGGATTGCTCAACGTTTTTTTTAAATCAAGCAAGTCATCCAAAATCCGGATTTTGTTAAACCAAGCATCCGGATGAAAATCCTCAATCGATTCAAAATGCAATGTCAAACCTGCATCAATATTGATCGACGGCCTGATTTGAGTCATGACCTGCTCAAAAGAATCGCTATCAATTCTTTGAATATTGCATTGACTCCGCGCAGCACCACGCCACCCGGAAAAATTCCCCAAAACATAAATTCGATAGGCGTTAGCGCGCGCCTTTTTAGATGCTATGCCCCGAGTATTAAATCCCATCGTCAAATCAATTCTTCCCGGCATACTTATTCTCCCAACCCGATCAACAAATCCGGACAGTAGCAAACACGATTTCATCAGACAAGCAGCGTAGCCCGGATGCAGCGCAGCGCAATCCGGGACGTTCGAAGCCACGCCATTCCCGTATTCCGCTACACTGCATACGGGCTACATGCCATTTCCCAAGTTGGAAACGTTGTGAAAGTATTCGATATGCAGAAGCCCCCTTCTTCACGCCGCTCCTACATCCCGACTTATAGTTTCCGGTAAAGCTTTTTGGCCAGTTCAACCCGTTCCGCTGCATTTTCAGGAATTTTTTTGAGGTTCTCGACGGCTTCCAGTCGGGGTAATAGTCCTTTTTTGTTGGCTAATTGAATACTTAATCCGGGGCGGGCATTGATTTCCAGCATCAGCGGCCCGAGTTTCGAATCCAATACGATATCGACGCCGATATAACCAAGAGAAACCAGCTCTTTGCAGCCCGCCGACAACAGCAGGATATTCTCCCAATTCGGCAAGCTGAGTCCTGTAATCGTATTTCCTGAATCTGGGTGCGCGTCGATCATGTCGTTTTGCCATACGCCGGTCGTAGTAACACCTTGTTCGATATCGATACCCACACCAATTGCGCCTTGATGCAGATTGGCCTTACCGTCGGAAAGCCGAGTCGGCAAACGCAGCATCGACATCACCGGAACTCCCATGAAAATAATCGTCCTGATATCGGGAACACCTTGATAACTCACTCGATCGAAAACCGGGTCAAAATCCACCCGATATTCGATCAAAGCGACATCCGGTTGGCCGCCTAAACTGTACATACCGCTCAGTATATTGGAAATGTGATGGCCGATTTCCTCTTCGGTCAACAAGGTGCCATTCAGCTTGCGATAACAATTCTTGCTGCGGCCATTGACAACGATAATCCCTTCGCCACCGCTGCCATGCGCCGGCTTGATTGCAAATTCGTCGTATGGCTTGAGCTTTTCGGTTAAACCTGCGATTTGATATTCTGCCTCAATCACCGCATAGAGTTCGGGAACAGCGATACCTGAGGCTTGTGCGAGCTTTTTAGTTCGCAGCTTATCGTCGACCAACGGATAATATTTACGCGGATTGTAACGCAGAATGTAGTCGCCATTACGCTGATTCATACCCAACAAGCCAACTTCTCGCAAACGCTTCGAGGGGCGCAAATAGTTTTTCCAAGACATGCGACTACCCTTTTATGACGGAACGAAACCGCCACAACTCAGTTAATCGATAGCCGGTATAGCGACCTAACAGCAAGGTGAACGACAGAAATGTCAATAACAATTCAGGAAATACAAAAATAAGATGCTCAAGTACGGGATGCGACATCAGCAAATAGCCGATCGACGCAACGAATAAGCTGCCGATACATTGCTGTAACGCCTCCGAAGGCCCGTGCTCTTCCCAAACCAAGGACATTCGTTCAATCGTCATCGAAATAATGACCATCGGGAACAAGGCCACGGACAAGCCGCGATCAATGCCCATTTTATGGCTCATCAAGCTTAGCAACGTCATCAATATCACAACGATAATCAGCACACTCGCGAGTCTCGGCACCAACAGCAACCGCAAGTATTCCAGATAAAAACGCAGCATCAAGCCGAAGGCGAGGAGCAGACTGAATAAAAAAAGCCCCCAAGACAAGCCGGTTTCTCGAAACGCCATCCCAATCAAGATCGGCATGAACGTACCGAATGTTTTAAAGCCGACGACATTTCTCAAAACAACGATCAGCAAGGCGCCAATCGGCATCATCAATAAAATCCGGTAAACATTTTGTGTTTGAATCGGCAAATGGAATAGTGAGAATTCCATAATCGGCGAGTCGATTTTACTAATCCGTTTCTGGGTTACCGCTGCTAAACCAAGCGATTGTTTATAAATTGAAAAGTCGATTTTCTCCGACTTCCCTCCCGTCACTGTTAGTAAGGGCGCGCTTCCGTAATACCAAATGATTGAATTTTCCGGAAAACCGGATGCTCCCGAATGCGGATCGAAGGTTAACCATTGTTCACCGTTATGCACCTGAAGCCAAGGCACCAACTTACTGTGCCTTGCTCCATCCTTAAGCATCAGAATGTTGACTTGACGAGTCGGAATCCTCGCTCCATGCAAAACATCGATCACGCGCTTCATCCACGCTTCGGAGCCGGTCGCGTCTTTTTTGATTATTTTGACGTTATCGTCGGGACTTGGCGCATTCAACCTTCTCAATAACTCCTGAGTAAAGGATTTGATATCCGCTGATTTGCTTCTAACATCGTCCAGCAATGCTGAAACGGCCGTCTGCATAATCTCCGGATACTCGGGTTCCTCCGGATAGGGGACTTTCTTTTCGACAAAAAGCGCTTTGTCACCCGGAACAATCTGCATCCGATAATACAAGGTCTGTTCGCCTGCCGGACGCCGAACCGCCCATTGAGCGATTCGATTTTGATTGACGTTTTCAAGGGTTAGACCGTATCGACCGGAAACAAAGTTTTCATCCAAAAACATATATCCGGGAATCTGTTTCGGCAACATCAAATTGACTTTGGAAGGACCGGGAGAAGGCTTATAGCTTACCTTGGCTTCCACAGCCCAAATAATCTCATCCTCGACCGGTAACAAGGGTAGGTTAAGTTCAGTAACTTTGTAATAAGTAACAGCAGCGCTCAATCCGACTAGGATAAACGCCAAAACATTGACATGAAGGTTTTTCAAAACGATTGCCGTATTAATTGATTGTAGTTATGGGGTCTAATTTCTGAAAGAAACAATGCCGAATTATTCTTCCAAAACCGGCTCCCGAAGACCAGGGGAGCAAATGATATTTTTTAGTTTTTTCGAGTGTTTATGTGTGATACCTGAATCAACAATGACCTTGTTTTCCAGAAATCGACGCCCTAGCAAGACCGGATAAATATAATTACCCCGGTCGGCTAACGTAAACTCCGTCTCGTAATAATTCGAATTTATGCAAAAACCCAACTCTACAACATAGCGCCTTGCCGAATCCAGTTTATGTCTTTTGATCAGCGTTTCACGAGCAACCGGCAACTCCACCGTCCTTACTTGGGCTTTTTTTTCGAGGCCTTTCGGCAAGGTAAAACGTACCCAACTTTGCCCGTCCCGCTCGAACTCCTCAACATTTTTAGCATGGATCGAAGAAGTTTTAGCACCGGTATCCAATTTTGCCCGAAAACGTATTTGTGCCGGAGATAGAATAATGTCTTCGACCCAGCCTGCGATAATTTTTTGATCCTCTAAATAAGCGCTGGCTTGACTAAACGGACTTAACATAACCAACACAATGAAAAGGCTTATACTAACATTTCGTTTCATCATAGTTTTCATTAATAATCATATAGTTAAATCACCCATAAAGAGAAGCTGATGCAGCACAATGTTTATCCTAAAAAGAGCAGTTGAGGGTCTCAAACTACCGTTCGCCCTGAGCCCGTCGAAGGGTGAATGGTAGTTTGAGGCTTCACCAAGACGGTGAAAGTGTTGTAGACCCTTCATGCTTCGAC
>SLIO01000230.1 GCA_007135635.1 Methylomicrobium sp.
CGCCGATATCGATGCCTTCGTATAACTGTTGCGCGACCATCATCGTGCGCTTGGTCGTAAAGCCGAGTTTACGCGCGGCTTCTTGTTGTAACGTCGAAGTAATGAACGGCGGCGCCGGGTTACGTTTACGCTGCTTTTTTTCAACCTTCGCGACCAGCAGTTTACCATCGGATGCATCGAGTAAGGTTTGCTTAACCTGGAGGGCACGCTCCTCGTTGTCAATAGTAAACTGCTCGACTTTTTCACCGTCGAACTGCGTCAATTTAGCCTTAAAGGCTTGTTCATCCGCTCTCAAATCGGCGTCGATCGACCAGTATTCCCTGCTCTTGAACGCTTCGATTTCCAGTTCGCGTTCGACGATCAAACGCAATGCAGGGCTCTGCACGCGTCCAGCCGATAACCCTCTGCGGATTTTTTTCCACAATAGCGGCGACAGATTAAAGCCTACCAAGTAATCCAGGGCACGACGCGCCTGCTGCGCATTAATCAAATCGATCGACAGTTCGGACGGATTTGCAATCGCCTCGGTAACCGCTTTTTTGGTAATCTCATGAAAAACGACGCGATGAACCGGCTTATCCTTGAGCAGTTTTTTTTCCTTGAGCAATTCATATAAATGCCAGGAAATCGCCTCACCTTCCCTGTCCGGGTCGGTTGCAAGATAAAGTGCCTGAGCGTTCTTAATGGCCTTTGTTATTGCTTGAACATGGCGCTGATTCCGATCGATAATTTCATATTTCATCGCGAAGTCATGCTCGGGATCGACCGCGCCTTCTTTTGGAATCAGGTCGCGAACATGGCCGTACGAGGCCAGCACGTGAAAGTCCTTACCGAGATATTTTTCAATGGTTTTGGCTTTTGCAGGCGATTCTACAATAACGAGGTTATTACTCATTCAGTTAGGAAAATACGATTAGTGTAAGTAAGCCGGGATGAGATCATAGACAATGTCCTCCATTCTTGAGAATGCGATTTCTTCGTCGGGCTGACTGAGCAACACCATCAGTACGATCCATTTCAATTTTTCTAATGAAATTTCTTCATTTTCCAACGCCATCGCACGATCGATCACGATTTCTCGGTTGGCATGCGACAAGATACCGCTGTGTTCAATGAACATCAGAAAATTACGGCACTCCAAATCCAGTTTTTCTTGTTCCTGACTGGAAAAAATCCGAAACGCGGTCGGCACCGTCGGCGTAATCTGCCCTTGCAGGCTCAGCGATTCGAGCCAATCAAAAGCCTTGACCACTTCGATTTGATCGAATCCCGCTTCTTCCAACTCTGTTTTTATCAACTCGTTATCCGGCAGGATATCAATCTCATCTTCCATATAGTTTTCAAACAGATACATAATTACATCAAAAATATTTTCTTTCATAGCGGGTCTTCTTTAAAAAAGTTTCTATACGGAACCCTTCACTCCGTGAGAGATTCCTTTTTGGAATCGATCCGATTCCTCCGTTTTTAGCCGGTATCGGCTAAAAACGGCAGCACTCCCTGTACTGCGCCGTCATGCAGCGTTTATTTAATTCGGGTATAACAGCCTCCCGAAACGGATTCTACGTAACCCTGCAGCTCCAAAACCAGCAACATCGACGAAATAACTTCGACCGGTAATCCGGTATTTTCCACCAGACTATCAATGGAAGTGGGGCTGAACATGATGAGATTCAATAATGTTTGTTGCTCGAGGTCAAGCGTTGTTTGTCTCAATTCCGTAAAAATTTCCTCATCTTGTTGATTATACTGATTTAATTCCTCAAGAATATCACGCGCGGTTTCAACCAGTTTAGCACCCTGTCTAATCAAAGCATTACATCCTCTTGCCAAGGGGTTATGAATCGATCCAGGAATTGCGAACACTTCGCGGTTCTGCTCCAAAGCCATGCGGGCAGTAATTAAAGAACCGCTTTGCTTAGCTGCCTCAACCACCAGTAGCCCGATACACAAACCGCTGATAATCCGGTTACGCCTAGGGAAATGATCGGCTTTCGCCCCAGTTCCGGGAGGAAACTCGGAAATCATTGCGCCATGATTGACAATCTCGGTCGCTAATGTTCGATGACGCGCCGGATACACACGATCCAGGCCGGTTCCCGCTACGGCAATTGTGTAACCTTGCACTTGCAAGGCGCCTTTGTGCCCCGCGGCATCGATACCTAAAGCTAATCCACTGGTGATCACAAAGCCTTCTCTTGCCAAGGCTTTAGCAAACTCGGTGGCGGTTTCGACACCTAGATGGGAAGGGTTTCGGCTGCCTACGATAGCGATTTGCGCACGCGCCAAAATGTCCGGATTCCCCCTGATAAACAATATTGGCGGCGGATCGGCGATTTCCTTTAACTGCATCGGATAACAAGGATCGGCTAAAGTCAAGGCCAAATGCCCAGGCTGCTCCAACCAACGCAAATCCTGTTCTACTGCTGTCCAATCGGGATTGCGAATCGCTTGAACGACCGAATCCTTTAGTCCGAGAGCGGCAAGTCCACTGCTTGACTCGGAAAACAATTGCTGGGGAGTATGACTGTCGAGCGTTTTAAGAAACGTCCGACAGCCGAAACCCGGCGTGCGCAATAACGCAAGCCAGTATTTGATGTCAGAGGAAATTTGAAAATTTTTCAGGGGGTTTGAACTTTATCTAATACATGAATTGCTTGGCGCGCGTCCATTACCAACGCATAACTAATCCGATCGAAAATTCGGAAAATAATCAAGGTTCCGGCCAACTCGTTGGGTAACTGAATGGTATCGTTCCTTAGTTTACTAAAAGGATCGCGAACTGACCTCCCTTTCTTGTAGATATCGAGCACATGCCCGACTTTCAGTCCATCCGAGGACCCCTTATCGATCGCGACAACATTATATCGCCCAATTTGAGTAACGCCATCTAAAACACTGATAATACTTCCTTCGATTTCAGCCTCTGGCGGTTTGGGAAAATAATGCAGGGTAAAATCGCCTTCTTGGTGGGGCATAAGCCTATCACCCATGCGAATCTCGCTGGTCGAACGAGTAACAAGCAGCGTTGCAGGATCGCCGGGCACTTGTAGTGTCGTATTCGCGACAAACTTCGCTTCATAGCCGAGAATTTCTTGGGTATCGGCGCTGATGAACGTGTCGCCTTTGCGGTAAATCGTATAGTTCAAACTTTCCGGCTTTTCGATCGCTCGAACATAAACACGATCGCCGGGACCGGCAATTAGATGCTCGCCTGCAAAATCGATGACATAAGGTGAGTTATCCAAATCATCCGACCCAACTACACGAGGAGAGGCCAAATATTTGGCGATTTTTTCGGAAGGAATTAACTCAATTGCATCATCGAGATCCATTTCACGGATACGAGGATAGAGCTTGACTTCTCTTGACGATCCTAATTCACTACTTAATCCTGTTGGCGATAAACTTAAGCGAGGCTTACCTTCGACTTCGGAAAAATAAATGATATCGCCCGGATAAATCAAATGAGGATTATCGATTTGCGGATTGCTCTCCCAGATTAAGGGCCATTGATGAGGTTTACGCAAAAATCTTCCCGAAATATCCCACAAGGTATCGCCCCTAGCCACAGTATATTGGTTCGGGTGAGAAGGATTGACTTCTATTTCCTGCGCCCAACCGGGTACGCTGACTGCTAACGAAACGATCAATCCAAAAATTTGTCGAAAAGCCATAGAGAGTTCCTGAGACTAGAGATCCGTTAATCTAAAGTAGATATTGATATATTATTCGGTCTGAATTCAAAGTTTAGATGAATTCATATAAAATTCCAGAATTGTAATATGATAGTGGAGAAATTGTTGAGCATTCTAACTATACTCGAGTTCCCGGATGAGCGCTTGCGTAAAAAGGCGACCCCGGTTCAAACGGTTGATGACGATATCAGAAAACTCGTAGACGACATGTTCGAAACGATGTATGAAGCTCGCGGCGTCGGCTTGGCCGCGACTCAAGTCAACTTTCATCAGCGGGTGATCGTAATTGACGTCAGCGAGGAAAAGAAATCCCCGCTGTGCCTAATCAATCCGGAAATTCTTGCTAAGGACGGCATAGAAGAAACCGAGGAAGGCTGCCTTTCGGTCCCCGGTTTTTTCGAAACAGTCAAGCGCGCCGAACACATCAAAGTTCGCGCTCTCAATCGCGACGGCGAATCATTTGAATTCGAAGCTGACGATCTATTGGCGGTCTGTGTACAACACGAAATGGATCATTTAGAAGGCAAGTTGTTCGTCGATTATATTTCGCCGCTGAAACGCCAAATGATCAAAAAGAAACTGAATAAAATTCATCGATTGGAACAAAAAGCCTCATGAAAATCGTTTTCGCCGGCACCCCTGAATTTGCCGTGCCTACGCTACGCATGCTGATTGCCTCGGGCCATCCGGTTTGCGCTGTGTATACTCAACCCGACCGCCCCGCAGGACGCGGACGGCAATTGAAAGCCAGTCCGGTCAAGGAACTGGCAATGCAATCCGGCATTCCGGTTTTACAACCGGAATCTCTGAAATCCGACCATCACTTTCAACAACTGGCCGCGTTCAAACCGGATTTGCTGGTCGTGGCCGCCTACGGCATGCTTCTGCCGCAACGGGTTTTGGATTTGCCGACATTCGGCTGCATCAACGTACACGCTTCGTTACTACCGCGCTGGCGCGGCGCTGCGCCGATTCAAAGAGCCTTGATCGCCGGTGATGAAAAAACCGGCGTCACGATCATGCGCATGGCGCTCAAATTGGATGCTGGCGACATGCTGCACAAAGAGGAATATCGCATTACAACCAAAGACACGGCGGACGATCTGCACGACAAATTAGCCGAACTAGGCGCAATCGGCATGAGCAAAATACTGCCGCATATCGAAGACAACACCCTGGCTCCTGAAGTGCAGGATGAAAGCCAAGTCACTTATGCCCCGAAACTCGAAAAAAACGAAGCGAATCTAGACTGGAACGAATCTGCCGAACAATTGGATCTAAAAATCAGAGGCTTCAATCCGTGGCCGGTCGCGCAAACGCGCTATAACGATCAAGCTTTCCGCATTTGGTTAGCCGAACCGCTCAGCTGTCAAACCGATGCAAAACCCGGTACGCTGCTCAAAAACGGCAAACACCTTGAAGTCGCTACCGGCGACGGTTTACTGCGCCTGCTTGAAGTCCAACTGCCCGGCGGCAAACGTATATCTGCCTCCGCCTTTATAAATGCGCA
>SLIO01000391.1 GCA_007135635.1 Methylomicrobium sp.
GCCTTGTTCGGATTGGAATATACCTTTCGCACTTCAAATTTCGGCAGTGCTAGAGGAGGCGCCTGGGTGCTCGGCCCCTCACCTAACGCTAGGTGAGGGGCCAGCATGGAGCTGGCTTAGAGCCTACAGGGACGTATTCACGGCGTCCTTTGGCGGGTACCCCGGTGCCGAATTTTGATCTACGAGGGGTATACATGCGCTACCGCCGCGATCTCGAAAACGGCAGTCAAGGCGGTTTCGACATGATTTATTTCAGGGCTTTGTATAACTTCTAACGAGACTTTGCGGCTCGCCGGCCCGGTTGCTTGCGTTGTTTATTTCCGAAGCCGGTATGTTTGGTTGTAAATCGCTGCGTCTTAGCGGGTGCGGTGTCGACGGTGCCTTTCGGCTGAAACGTCGGTACCAAATGCTTTTTACCGTTGCCGATCAAATCGGCGCGGCCCATGTTTTTCAAAGCCTCGCGCAGCAGCGGCCAGTTTTTCGGATCGTGATAGCGTAAAAAAGCCTTATGTAAACGGCGTTGCTTGACGCTTTTCGGAATCGAAATATCCGGCGCCTTGCGGCCGATCTTGTGCAACGTGTCCTTGCCGGAGTGATACATCGCGGTCGCGATCGCCATCGGCGACGGCAAAAAGGCTTGAACCTGATCGGCACGGAAACCGTTGCGTTTGAGCCAGAGTGCAAGATTCAACATGTCTTCGTCGGTCGTGCCCGGATGCGCGGCGATGAAGTAGGGGATCAGATACTGCTCCTTGCCGGCTTCCTTCGAATACTTATCGAACATTTGCTTGAAACGATCATAAGTGCCGATGCCCGGTTTCATCATAAGCGACAACGGGCCTTGTTCGGTGTGTTCCGGTGCGATCTTTAGATAACCGCCGACATGGTGCGTGACCAGTTCCTTGACGTATTCCGGCGACTCGACGGCTAAATCGTAGCGCAGTCCCGATGCGATGAAGATCTTCTTGATGCCGGGCAGTGCGCGGGCGCGTCGGTACAACTTGATCAGAGGCGTATGATCGGTATTCAGATTGTCGCAAATGCCGGGAAAGACGCACGACGGCTTGCGGCAGGCCGCTTCGATCTTCGGATCCTTGCAGGCCAGTCGGTACATGTTCGCGGTCGGTCCGCCAAGGTCGGAAATATGCCCGGTGAAATTCGGCGAGGTGTCGCGGATCGCTTCGATCTCACGGATGATCGAATCCTCCGAGCGGCTTTGTATGATGCGCCCCTCGTGTTCGGTGATCGAACAGAATGTGCAGCCGCCGAAGCAGCCGCGCATGATATTGACCGAGTGTTGAATCATCTCGAACGCCGGAATGTTCGCCTCGCCGTAACGTTTATGCGGCAGGCGCGAATAGGGCAGGTCGAACACGCCGTCCATTTCCTGCGTGCTGAGCGGGATCGGCGGCGGATTGACCCAGAGTAATCGGTTGCCGTGCTGTTGAATCAATGCGCGCGCGTTCCCAGGGTTAGTTTCGCCATGCATCACGCGCGAGGCATGGGCGTAAAGGATGCTATCTTCCTTGACGGCCTCATAGGCTGGCAGACGAATGACGGTCTGCGCGCGTTTGTCGTTGCCGATGCGTCGCTCGAAACGGATCACATTGCCGGCCGGTTTGCTGTCGCAAGCGGGTTCTTCTTGATAAGGGTTTGCGGGTGGCGCGACATGGCCCGGAATGTCGACATCGGTCGAGTCTTTTTCGAGCCAACCTTCGGGAATTTGTTTGACGAAATGCGCGGTGCCGCGAATGAATTGCAAATCGGCGATGGCTTCGCCGCCTGCTAACCGGTGCGCGATCTCGACGACTTGCCGTTCGGCATTACCGTAAACCAACAGGTCGGCTTTCGAGTCGAGCAAGACCGATTTTTTGACCGTGTCCGACCAATAATCGTAATGCGAAATTCGGCGCAGGCTCGCCTCGATCCCGCCGATGACGATCGGTACATTTTTAAAAGCTTCGCGGCAGCGGTGCGAATACACGTTGACCGCGCGGTCCGGTCGTTTGCCGGCTTCGCCGCCTGCCGTATAAGCATCGTTAGAGCGGATCTTTTTGTCCGACGTGTAGCGGTTGACCATCGAATCCATGTTGCCGCCGGTCACACCGAAAAAAAGATTGGGTGCGCCCAGGCGCTTGAAATCTTCCGCGCTAGTCCAGTCCGGCTGCGAAATAATACCGACCCGAAAACCGTGTGCTTCGAGGAGTCTGCCGATCAGCGCCATGCCGAAGCTCGGATGGTCGATATAGGCGTCGCCGGTGACCAGAATGACGTCGCACGAATCCCAGCCGAGTGCGTCCATTTCGGCGCGAGTCATCGGTAATTCGGGCGCCGTTCCGAAACGGTGCGCCCAGTATTTGCGGTAGCCGAAAAGATTCGGCGCGCTAGGCATGGCGGGAGCAATCATGGTTTGATAATCCGGTTGAATAAAGTACGGTTGTTACGCTTTAAGTCTTGCAAAAAAACGGAGAATTCCAGGTGATAATTGTTTTCCAGGTGTTGCATATGGCCTCGAAGTTCTTTTTGCGTAGGCAGAGTCATTGGGTCGTTAAAAGCAAAGCCTATGACATTGCCTCGTCCGCGCACCGGTAAAAACAATAGGCGCCAGTCGAAAACCCGGCCTAAGTGCCAAGCGACATCCTGAAATAGTGCTTTGTCGGTGCCCCATAAATTGATAATCAGCATGCCGTCCGATTTCAACAAAGTCTTGCAACCGTCGAAAAATGCTTCACCGCCGATCGAATCGGACATGCCTTCGTGATCGAACGCATCGATCATCAATAAATCGTAGCTTTCCGATGCCGTTAGACTCTTTTGGCGAACATAGTGCCCGCCGTCGCCAATTTTAATTTTCAGACGCGGGTCCAACGGCAAAGAGAAATGACTGCGCGCGATTTTGACAACGCCGCGCCGGTATTCTAAGACCTTTATTTTACAGTCTTCGAAGCGTTGCAGTAAAAACTTTGCCAAAGAGCCGCCCCCTAAGCCTATCATCAATACCTCGCCGGGTTGGTCCTTGAATAACAGCCAAGCCATCATTGCCCGTGCATAAAGCGAATGTAATTGATCCGGGTCGCTTAGCAGCATGCTACTTTGCCTTGATGATGAGCCGAAATGCAAGGCGCGGACGCCTTCCGATTCGACGATTTCGATGATGCCTTCTTCATCGAAGCTTTGGTGAACTAATTGTCCCTGGTATTTACGCATAGAGTCGGATAATCCGAAAGATGGAGGCAGGTTAATATATGGAGTCAAGAATTAGGCTATATTTTCGCTGAAATTGTGCGGCCTGTCTTAACAATCGGAGTATAGGCGCGTTTATCGTGGTAATTTTTTCATCGTTCCTACGCAGAGCAGCACTCCCATTAGGTTAAGGGAAACCCGTCATTCCGCCATGGACTGGCGAAATCCAGTGCCATGGATCACTGCCATTAAGTTAAGCCGTTCGTGGTGAGTCTGTCGAACCATGGACGGCTTAACTTATCGACCCAGGATTTTTCCATTCACCCTTCGACAGGCTCAGGGCGAACGGAAAAATCCTTAACTTAATGGCAGTGGTGCCATGGATGGCAGGCTTTTGAAGCACATTCGAGCCTGAATGCCGGCATTACGTATTTTGTGACGGTTTAACTTAATGGAAGTGACGCAAAGCCGGAGTACCATTTAGGAAGCTTTTTTACTGTATTCATAGGCCCTTTTATCGTGGTAATTTTCGGGTATTAGAGATTTAAATCGACGGCAGCGATTTGATCCGATTATGCTAAAATTTACTGTCAACCGATTCAGGCTCTATTTTAAGCGTTGCGTCGTTTAAATTACCAAACGGCATGAGCCGGGTTTAAAAAAAGCGGAGGAAGTGATTTCCGCGTTTACACTCACTGCCCATTAAGTTAAGGGAAGTCCGTCATTCCGCCATGGACTGGCGGAAACCAGTGCCATGGATGGCAAGCTTGAAGTACAGTAGATCCTGGATACAAGCATTACTTAATGCAGTGATGGCTTAACTTAATGGCAGTGGCGTTTACACTACATAACAATTTTTATAACCACAAACTTCATAACCACAAAGCTTAAATCTCATGAACAAACCAAAAAAAGTCGCAATTCTCACTGCAGGCGGTTTAGCGCCTTGCCTTAGTTCAGCCATCGGTAGTCTCATCGAGCGTTACACCGAAATCGACCCTTCGATCGAGATTATCTGCTACCGTAGCGGTTACAAAGGCCTGCTACTCGGCGATTCTTACGCCGTGACCCCAAAAATCCGCGAAAACGCCGCGTTGCTGCATAAGTTCGGCGGTTCGCCGATCGGCAACAGCCGGGTCAAGCTGACCAACGTCAAAGATTGCATCAAGCGCGGCTTGGTTCAAGAAGGTCAGGATCCTCAAAAAGTAGCGGCCGATCAATTAGTCAAAGACGGCGTCGATGTGCTGCATACGATCGGCGGCGACGACACCAATACCGCGGCAGCCGATTTGGCGGCCTTCCTGGCGAAAAACGATTACGGATTGACGGTCATCGGTTTACCGAAAACGATCGATAACGATGTTTTCCCGATCAAACAATCCTTGGGCGCTTGGACTGCGGCAGAGCAGGGCGCGCAGTACTTTCAGAACGTTGTGGCCGAATATAACGCCAATCCGCGCATGCTGATCGTTCATGAAGTCATGGGGCGCAATTGCGGATGGCTGACTGCCGCGACCGCAATGGAATACCGCAAATTGTTGGATCGCTCCGAATGGCTGCCTGAAATCGGTCTCGATCGTGCCGCATACGAAGTTCACGGCGTTTTTGTGCCGGAAATGGAAATCGATCTGGCAGCCGAAGCGAAGCGCTTGCGCGAGGTGATGGATAAGGTCGATTGCGTCAATATTTTCGTTTCGGAAGGCGCGGGTGTCGATGCGATCGTCGCCGAGATGCAGGCCAAGGGCCAAGAAGTTCCGCGCGATGCTTTCGGTCACATCAAGCTCGATGCGGTCAATCCGGGTAAATGGTTCGGCGAGCAATTCGCCGAAATGATCGGCGCGGAAAAAACCTTGATTCAAAAATCGGGATATTTCGCACGGGCATCGGCATCGAACGTCGATGATATTCGTTTGATCAAATCCTGTGCCGATTTAGCGGTCGAATGCGCATTCCGCCGCGAGTCCGGCGTGATCGGTCACGATGAAGATAACGGTAACGTCTTGCGTGCGATCGAGTTCCC
>SLIO01000497.1 GCA_007135635.1 Methylomicrobium sp.
CGTGATAAGCCTATATTTTCCTTATTTATCAATAGCTTATCATGTTATAAACCGGAGCTTAAAGCTGTGAATAAACGCTTGATAAAAATGGGATAACTAACCTTCACTACTAAAGACTGTACTTATCCACAGGTTGAACACCGTTAATGCGACAATGTTCTCAACAGGTTTAAATAATCTTCTTCGATCTTTACGTCCGAGTCGCGTAAGGCGGCAATGCGTTTACAAGCATTGATCACTGTGGTGTGATCGCGCCCACCGAATGCTTCGCCGATTTCCGGAAAACTGTGGGAAGTCAATTCACGGGCTAGACACATCGCAATTTGCCGTGGTCGGGTAATGGATTGGCGACGATTTTTAGACGATAAATCCGCAACCCGGATCTTAAAATATTCGGCGACGGTTTTTTGGATGTTGTCGATATTGACCAGCTTATCTTGCAATGAAATTAGATCGTGCAATGCTTCTTTGGTGAATTCGGTGGTAATTTCGCGTCCGGTAAATTGCGCATTGGCAATGACTCGTCGTAGGGCTCCTTCGAGATCGCGTACATTCGAAGGAATTCTTTTACCGATGAAAAATGCAACTTCCTGTGGTAGATCGACACCGGCCATCATTGCTTTTTTCATTAAAATAGCGGCACGAGTTTCAAGGTCTGGCGGTTCGATTGCAACCGGTAATCCCCAACCGAAACGCGATTTCAAACGGTCTTCTAAACCGACGATTTCTTTCGGGTATTTATCGCAGGTTAAAACAACTTGATGTTTCTTTTCCAGCAAGGTGTTGAAGGTATGGAAAAACTCTTCTTGAGAGCGTTCCTTGCCGGCAAAGAATTGAATATCGTCAATCAGCAAGGTATCGACACCGCGATAATATTCTTTGAAGGTATCGATTGCATTTTGTTGTAAAGCCTTGACCATATCCTGCACGAATTTTTCGGAGTGCAGATAAACAATTTTTGCCGACGGATTATGTTGAAGGATCGCGTTACCGATCGCATGCATCAGATGAGTTTTACCTAAACCGGAGCCTCCGTAAATCAACAACGGATTGTAGGCCTTGCCAATATTTTCGGAGACTTGAATAGAGGCCGCTTTTGCCAACTGATTGGATTTACCTTCAACAAAATTATCGAAAATGAAGGCTTTATTAAGAAAGTTAGGGCGTGACTTTTTGGTAACGGGAACTTTAATATGCTGCGGAGCAGGAGCCGGTATGGCTTTCTTCGAGCCGATATCCAATTGCAAGCTTAAGGAACCGTTGGAAAATTGCTGTATCGCCTCTTCCAGTTTAGCTAAATGATGTTCTTTTACCCAATCCAGCACAAACCGGTTCGGCGCTAATAACTTGATTTGTCCATCGGTTTCGATTGCCTGCAAGGGTCTAATCCAGGTGCTGAATTCCGAGGAAGAAATTTCATTTTCAAGTTTAGCGAGACAGTTGTTCCAGATTGCACTCATTATTTATGAAGGTTTCGAATAGTAAATAGATGATATTATAAAAAAAATATGCCACTATACAGCAATCAAATCAGTGCCGACATAATTGACATAAACCGGCGTTTATTCTATCATCCCGGATCTTTTTTATCCGTTTTTGTTAACAATCATCTGAACCAGGATTAGAGGCCATGAAAAGAACCTATCAACCCAGTAAAATTAAACGTGTAAGAACTCACGGTTTTCGCGCCAGAATGGCGACTAAAGGCGGCCGTAAAGTCATTAACGCCCGCAGAGCCAAGGGCCGCGCCAAGCTAACAGTCTAATTGATTGACGAACAAGGTATTTAGTTTCCCGCCGCAGTTAAGGTTAAGGAAGCCTTCTGAATATAAAAAAGTCTTTACCGGACCAGTAAAATCGAGTGATGCGTATTTCACATTACTGGCAGTTAGGAATGAGTTAGATCATCCTCGACTGGGACTGGCAATTGCGAAAAAAATCATTAAAAAGGCTGTGGACAGAAATATGCTCAAAAGGACTGCCAGGGAAAGCTTTAGACTACAACAACACGAATTGATCACTATTGATGTTGTTGTTATGGCCCGAAAAGATGCACTCAATGCATCACCGGAACAATTGCAAAAGTCATTGGCAAGGCATTGGCTTAGGTTGGTAAACCGATGCGAGTCTTATTCATAGCAATTATAAAGTTATACCAATACTTTATATACTTTGCGCGGCCACATTTGCGGCTTTTATGGCAATGCTATTTTGTTCGGTAGCAAGGCGTGAAAACAGGCGTTAAGATAATAAGCTATGAAACTGTTTTCGCAACGCAGCCACCGGACAAAAATGCGCGTCAGCTTACCGAAAATGTGGCTGTGCGAAGTATAAGTCCATTGTTAGGTAAAAACTGTCGTTTTTATCCCAGCTGCTCCTGCTATGCCTTAGAGGCGCTCCATAAACATGGAGCCGCTCGGGGCACTTATCTTAAAGTCCGAAGAGTATTAAAGTGTCACCCTTTTCACGAAGGCGGGCTTGATCCTGTTCCAGAAAAATTTGGTAAAAAGAATGGATAACATTAGATTTATATTAGTCGTTACTTTTGCAATGCTGATTTATATGCTCTATGACGCATGGCAAATCGATTACGGTCCAAAACGCGAAATTCCCGTCGCACAACAAATGCCGCAAAACCTTAAGGAAGACGTGCCTACGGCAACCGGCGAACCGCAACCCGAGTCACACACTGAAGCAAAAACCATTGCTATTGAGGCGACCGAGCCGGACGCCATTATTAGCGTAACAACCGATGTGCTGGCGCTGGAAATCGATCCCAAGGGCGGCACGATTCGCAACCTGGATTTGCTGAAATACCCCCGTGAAAAAGAAAACACAGCCGTTGAGTGGGTTTGGAATCTGTTCGGCTTTTCGAAACCGGAGAAAGACCTTAGTCCAATTCGCTTATTTGATAGCAACGAGGAACGATTATTCCTAGCGCAAAGCGGTTTGATTGCTTCAGAGGGTTCGGCAAATGCACCTACTCACCATACCGTATTCAACTTTGAAAAAGATCAATACCTTTTAGGTGACGATCAAGACAGCATCACTGTACCGTTGACATGGACCGATAATGAAGGACTGACTGTCACTAAAACACTCACCTTTAAACGCGGAAGTTATGCCATTGAAGTCAATCAAACAGTCTCCAACGATTCGACGCAACCTTGGACCGGTCGGCAATATAAGCAATTGTTAAGAGTTCCTTATAAAGAAGAGGCGGGGCATACTTTTATCAGAACCTATGCCGGCGGTGTCGTTTATACAGAAGAGAATAAATATCAAAAAGTCAGTTTCGACGACATGGCGAGCGACAAACTGGATGTCAAAACGACAGGTGGCTGGAGTGCGATGATTCAGCATTATTTTGCCGCGGCATGGATTCCACCCAAGGATCAAGAAAATACGTTTTATACCAAGGACCTTAAAGATTGGCGTTATGTAATCGGTTCTTATTCTCCTGCGTTCACGGTCGAGCCGAATTCCGACATGGAGTTTAGCGCACTATTGTTTGCCGGACCGAAAATACAGCCAATGATGGAAGAAATCGCCAAAGGTTTGGAACTGACCGTCGACTACGCTTGGTTGACGATCATTGCTAAACCGATTTACTGGTTACTAAATCAAATCCATGGCTTCGTCGGTAACTGGGGGGTGTCTATTATCGGTGTGACTTTATGTATTAAACTGCTGTTCTTTAAACTGTCTCAAACCAGTTTTCGATCAATGGCAAAAATGCGCAAAATTCAGCCCCGTTTGAAAGAACTGCAAGAGCGTTTTGCCGATGATAGACAGCGTTTCAACAAAGAAATGATGGACATGTATAAAAGGGAGAAAGTGAACCCTTTAGGCGGTTGTTTACCGATATTGGTGCAGATTCCGGTCTTTATTTCTTTATACTGGGTACTGGTCGAAACCGTTGAATTACGTCAAGCTCCGTTTGCCTTATGGATACAAGACCTATCGGCGCAAGACCCGTTTTTTATCTTGCCGATTCTGATGGGCATTACCATGAAAATTCAACAAAGTTTAAACCCTGCCCCGATCGATCCGTTGCAAGCGAAAATCATGAAAATGTTTCCGATCGTGTTCACGGTATTCTTTCTATTCTTCCCGGCCGGTTTGGTCTTGTACTGGGTAGTCAACAATACACTGTCGATCATCCAGCAATGGTACATCACTAAAAACTTGGAAGATGCCAAGTAAAACCTGAGTGGACATCGGTACAAACGATACCATTGCCGCGATTGCCACGCCGCCCGGAAACGGCGGCGTCGGCATTGTACGGATATCGGGACCGGCGGTTTCTATTATTGCCGCTAAATTAACCGATCGTCCGTTACCGCCAAGATATGCCGTATTGACACCATTCATCGATAGTGACGGTTCAGTAATCGATACCGGCATCGCCATCTACTTCCCTTCGCCGGCTTCCTATACCGGGGAAGATATTCTTGAACTGCAAGGACACGGCGGTTCGATCATTCTCGATATACTTCTCAAGCGCGTCTTATCGCTTGGCGCTCGTCTGGCAAGACCCGGAGAATTCACCGAGCGCGCCTTTCTTAACGGTAAGATTGACTTAGCACAAGCCGAAGCCGTTGCCGACTTGATAGAAAGCAGCACAGAACAATCGGCGCGTTCCGCACAACAATCGATGCAGGGTGCTTTCTCTAAACAAATCAATGAATTGGTTGAAGAACTGACCGAACTCAGAATCTATGTTGAAGCCGCGATCGACTTCGTCGATGAAGAAATCGATTTTCTCGGAGATGGAGTGGTACAAAATCGTATCGACCGATTATCGGAAAAACTTCTAGCCATCTTGGCAACTGCGCGACAAGGCCGCTTACTGCGCGACGGAATGACGATCGTATTGGCCGGTAAACCCAATGCCGGTAAATCCAGTTTATTGAACGCCTTGGCCGGCCATGACGCTGCGATTGTGACCGATATTGCCGGCACGACACGAGACGTGTTGAAAGAACGTATTCAAATCGACGGCATGCCGCTGCATATCATCGATACAGCAGGGTTAAGAGACAGCAACAATGCCGTTGAAAAAGAAGGCATTCGCAGAGCCAGAGAGGAAATGAACCGGGCCGATAAAGTCTTGCTGATGATCGATGCCACAGATCCCGAGCATCAATCAATACTCGAAAACCTGCCCGAACATGTTCCTATCACCAAAATCTACAAC
>SLIO01000451.1 GCA_007135635.1 Methylomicrobium sp.
AATATCAATTACAGTTTTATTTTGACTGACGAAGAGCAAGCCATGCTTGAGTTGAGTAGTCCGGGCGAATTAGCGGTACTGATTCTATTGCACACCGACGAAAATGACGAAGAGACGGGTAAGCCGGCCATCAAAGGCTCGATAAAATCGCCGATTCTGATCAATGTCAACACGAGAAAAGGTATTCAAAAAGTGTTGGTTCAGGTCGAGCAAAGTATCACATTGACTGAAAAAAATCATGAAATCGACTTTTCGGAAGCTTAGATAAGGCTTTAGCCTGGAAAAGCATTTCACTGTAAAGTGACTTCAATAACCTGAGCCTATGATCGAATGTTCATTCACCCGAAATGTTGGGGGTAAGGAGAATCATTTGAAGTGTTCAGAGCTACACTGTGGACCAGCCCTATCCGGCCGCGCCCTAACAGGGGCGGCCGGATAGGGGGGCTAAAAACTAAGCAGACTGGATAGGGATAATATGACTGGAACGAATAATTTCGTTGTTATCGTTGAAATATAGCAAGGTAGGCTTGTAATCGGCAAGCTCCTGCTGATCGAGAATGGCATAGGTGCAAACGATGATGATATCGCCTGGGCAAGCTAAACGAGCCGCCGCGCCATTTACCGAGAAAATACGCGATCCGGCTTCCGCTTTGATTGCGTAGGTTGTAAAACGCTCACCGTTGTTAACATTGTAGATCTGAATCTGCTCATACTCCCTAATGCCGGCTCGATCCAAAATATCGCTATCGATCGCGCACGAACCTTCGTAACCTAATTCGGAATAAGTCACGGTAGCCCTGTGTAGCTTGGCTTTAAGCATTGTAGTTTGCATACTATTTACAAGATAAATTCTTTTAGAAACCGTGCATTATGGCTTAATAGAGAGTGCTCTTCAACCTAAAAATAGGTAAGTATTCAGTCACCCTCTTTGAAAAAGAGGGGCTAGGGGAGATTTTTTAAATAAATCCCCCTCAATCCCTCTTTTTCAAAGGGGCAGGCCAACAATACGCCTGAATTGCGGTAATTTGCCAACGGGGTCTGAATACTTACAAAAATAGTGCTTGAAGATTACCCTTATTCATAATAACACTTTTGAAAAATAAACATTATCTATCAGGCGAGTTTTTCCCAGTCTTGCGGCTGCAAGTATAACCAGGTCTATGTCATCGAGACCAGCCGGCATTAAATCCGACTGGCGGCATACCGAAAAATACTCGGGTTGTAAGCCGGCTTCCCGCAAGGACAGAATGAGCTTTTTCTCCAATGCAGGATAATTTTGTTCACCCGCTAAAATCGAATCGCGCGCCTGACATAATGAGCGATAGAGGGCAGGGGCGACAAGTCTTTCTTCCGCTGACAGATAGCCGTTGCGTGAACTCATTGCCAAGCCGTCCGCTTCTCTCGCTGTTTCGATGCCGCAAATCTCGACCGGAATGTTCAGGTCTCTAACCAATGTTCGGATTAGGGTCAGTTGCTGAAAATCCTTTTCGCCGAAGTATGCCAGGTCCGGTTGCACGATGTTGAATAACTTGCAAACAATAGTCGCGACGCCATCGAAGTGTCCGACTCTTGTTTTGCCGCAATGCAAGTTCGATAACCCGGATACCGAGACCGAAGTTCTATGGTTTTCAGAATAAATTTCCGAGACCGAAGGCAAAAAAAGTAGATCGGTTCCGATGGCATCAAGTTTTTTAGTGTCTTCCGATTCGGTTCTGGGATAGTGGTTAAAATCCTCGCCGACACCGAATTGCGTCGGATTGACAAAAAGACTGACGACCACTTTATCGGCGCATTCCTTGGCTTTTTTGACCAATTGTAAATGCCCGTCATGTAAGTTGCCCATTGTCGGTACAAAGGCCACCGAGTTGCCGGCTTTTCGCCACTGTTTTAGCATGTCGCGCAATGCTTGGATTGTTGTGACTGTCGATAGGCTCATTGAAAACTGTGCTCCTCGTCCGGAAACAAGCCTTGTTTGACAGCTTCGTGAAAATTTTTAATGGCCGTCTCGATGCTAGATGCATCTTGCATGAAGTTTTTAGAAAAACGAGGGCGCTTGGCGATGCCGATATTCAAAATGTCGTAAAGTACCAATACTTGGCCGTCGCAATCGGCTCCTGCGCCGATACCGATTACCGGAATCGTTAATTGACGGGTGATTTCTTCGGCCAGGATCGCGGGGACGCATTCGAGCACCAATAATGCCGCACCGGCGTTTTCCAGTCGGCAGGCATCGGCGATCATTCGATCGGCTTCGGATCGTTCGCGCCCTTGTATTTTGTAGCCGCCAAGGCGGTTGATCGATTGCGGCAGCAAGCCCAAATGCCCGCAGACGGGGACACCGTTTTCGGATAAAAATTCGACCAGATCGATTTTTGATCCCTCTAGCTTGATCATTTGGACGCCACCGGTTTGCATCAATCGTGCAGCGTTTTCTGCAGCTTGGTTTTTGCTGCTATAGCTCATAAAAGGCATGTCGGCTATCACGAATGCCCGCTGTCGGCCGCGAACCACGCAAGCGGCATGATAAACCATGTTTTCGATGCTGACCGGAACCGTCGTCGATTGACCTTGTATGACCATGCCCAACGAATCGCCGACCAATAGAATATCGATACCGACCTTATCAAGCACTGCGCTGAAACTAGCGTCGTAAGCAGTCAGGCAACTGATTTTTTCACCGCGCTGCTTCATCGACTGAAGATCATTGATAGTCAATGGTTTAGTTAGAGAAACGGAAGAATAGTTATTCACTTAGGGTAATCGATGTAGGTCGTTTTTGGGGCATTTCGCGATTAAATTGGTCAGTTTGCCGAATCCCGGGATCGACAGGTCCGGAGCGATTTCATATAAAGGATATAAAACGAAGGCCCGTTCGGCGATGCCGATATGGGGAACGGTTAGGTCGGGTACTTCAATTTGACGATCTCCATAAAGTAAAAGATCAAGGTCCAACGTTCTGGCTCCCCAGCGTTCGCCCGTTCGAACACGCCCTTGAGACTGTTCCACGGCTTGTAATTGGTGTAGTAAATCGATGGCTGGCAATGATGTTTTAATTGCCATCACCGCGTTCACATAATCAGGTTGATCCTGGGGACCCATGGGTGGGTTGCGGTAAAGGCTCGAAAAGCCGGTTTCCTCTATATTCGGTAATGCCGCTATGGTTTGTCTGGCGGTCACTAGCTGTTCGGCAGGCTGGTCGAGATTGCTGCCCAGACCGATAAAGGCCGTAACGAAGTCGGTATCATTTATCATAGTGGCTGGAAAATCTTAGTCTTTCGTAGTATCGGCATTGCGCGGTTTATTAGCTTTGGATCGTCGGCGCTTAAGGGGTTTACGTTCCAATCTTTGCACCGACTGAGTCATTTTTTTTTGTTCGGCTTCCCCGGCAGCTTGAAATTGCGTCCACCATTCGCCGAGTTCAGGGTCCACACCTTCCGTTTCTATACGCAACAATAAAAAATCGTAAGCGGCCCTGAATCTTGGGTGGCTTAACAAGCGATAAGGTCTTGAGCCTTGTCTTCGTGCAAATCTGGGTTGCAGGCTCCATACTTCACGCATGGCTAAGCTAATCTGACGAGGTAACGAAACGCGTTTGACTTGCTCGGCAATCAGCTCGTTGGCGGCGATTTGAAAGGCAATATTTTCCGGAACGCCTTTTTCCATTTGCTCTTCGGCATACGTTTTTACCGCGTCCCATAAAAACGCCGCGAATAAAAAGTAGGCGGTAACGGTTTTGCCTTCGGCGACTCGGACGTCGGAGTTTTCCAATGCCCTGATCAGAAAGAGTCTTGGAAAACCTTGTTCTTCGACTGACAAACTGCGTTCGACCGCTGGGAACAAGATTTGAAATAAGCCGTAATGACGAAGCATTTCAAAAGTTTGTAAGGCATGGCCTGATAGAAAGAGTTTCATTGCCTCATCGAATAAACGAGCGGGAGGAATGTTATACAGTAGCTCGGCAAGGTCGGCTATCGGCTTTTCACAGTCCCGATGCAAGGTAAAGCCAAGTTTAACGGCAAACCGAATCGCTCTTAACATGCGCACCGGGTCTTCCCGATAACGGGTTTCGGGGTCGCCGATTAAGCGCAAGGTCCCGGTGGTATGATCGGCCATGCCGCCGACGTAATCGGTGACCGAAAAATCCCGAATATTATAATAGAGCGAATTGACGGTGAAGTCGCGTCGCCAGACATCTTCCTCAATCGTACCGTAGATATTGTCGCGCACCAGTCTGCCTTCATCGTTGAGCAATAGGTCGTCATCCGGTTCTTCTCCGGCATTGCCTCGAAATGTGGCTACTTCAATGATTTCTCGCCCGAAATGCACATGCGCCAAGCGAAAGCGTCGGCCGATCAGTCGGCAGTTGCGGAAGATTTTTCGCACTTGGTCGGGATGGGCGTTGGTTACGACATCGAAATCTTTCGGCTCTCGGCCTAATAATAGATCCCTGACGCAGCCGCCTACCAGATAGGCTTCGAAGCCGGACTTTTTGAGTCGGTATAACACTTTCAAGGCATTCTCGCTGATTTGCGACCTTGAAATATTATGCTCGGAACGAGAATAAATCCTGGGTTTGCCCGGTTGTGAAGCAGTGTCATCCTTTGCCGGAATTAATGGGGTTCCGGTGGTCGAGGAAATGATTTTTTTAAAAAAGTTTAAAATGGGTTTTGTCCTTGGTAATTTACGAGTTAACTTTTTATGGAAGCCGTAGTTCTGTCAATGCATGGTCTTATGGGTTTTATAGAAGACTGTTCGCTTTTCCGGTTTCAACAGCTTGCTGTTCTTGAAAATGCCGATGCGTCCTTGAGCCGGATAGATGTTCGCATTTTCGGACGAAAACAGCTTTATAGCGCAATCATATCATTTGAAGCAATTCAAGCTCAATCGACACGATTCTTTTTACTTTCCCCTTTTGAATATAGTAGAATTTCGGCCAACAATGAGTTGCAATAGTATTTCGTTGTAAAATCGACGGCAGTACTAGGGTTGGCGCTTTTTTCAGACAAACGGTTCTTGTTCACAAAACTTAAACAGCATTGAGGTATTACATGTTCAAAAAGATCATCAGCGGCTTAATCGACAGGCCTTTATTAACCAGCCTTTTTGTAACGGACTTGACAATTTTGCTGTTTCACAGACCGCCTTTTATATTTTCATTGTTAATGCTCGGCGCGTTAACCGCAATGAGTATGTAT
>SLIO01000401.1 GCA_007135635.1 Methylomicrobium sp.
CGTCCGCCTTATGCGATGTGGAGCCATAAAAAATTATTCGCTGAACTGTTAATAAACGACTGTTCAGACATTGGAATTTTGGGTTTTATCGTTCGACCCGTGATGAGCGAAATATAATAATTCCTGTTTAGGAAGGATTTTACAAGAAGACAGGCTTGCGCACACCTATTCACGTTGAATAAAACATACTGAATAAACAATGCAAATTCTTTTGCTTTTCATAACTTAAATGAATGAACGAAAGCAAGCGAGACCGCCAATAATAGGACGGCACAGACAACCGTCCCGGCCCTAAAGGCCGCGGGCATCGTAACAGCCCATACTGCGGTCATAACCCCTATGCGCGGCCTGAATATCTTAAAAAAATTCTAAACATGGGACAGGAATAATTAAGCAGGAATAATCAAGGATACCTAATGAAAAGAATGCTTATCAATGCCACGCAACCTGAAGAACTGCGTGTCGCTTTGGTAGATGGTCAAAAACTTTATGATTTTGACATTGAAGTCCCTTCAAAAGAACAAAAAAAGTCAAACATTTACAAAGGCATTATCACCCGCATCGAACCCAGCCTGGAAGCCGCCTTCGTGAATTACGGCTCCGAAAAACATGGCTTTCTTCCGTTTAAGGAAATTGCCCCGAACTTCCGGCAACGGGCCGAAGGCGATGCATCCGAAGGCGGACGCGCATCAATCAAAGATCAAATCAAGGAAGGCCAGGAAATCGTAGTTCAAATCGAAAAAGAAGAACGCGGAAACAAAGGCGCGGCATTAACCACTTACATAAGCCTTGCCGGAACCTATCTGGTATTGATGCCGAACAACCCGAAAGCCGGCGGCATTTCCAGACGCATCGAAGGCGATACGCGAAATGAATTGCGTGAAGTCATGACAGCTTTGGAAATCCCCGAGACAATGGGCCTGATCGTGCGCACGGCCGGCTGCGGCAAGAGCGCAGAGGAACTGCAATGGGATTTAAATTATCTGTTGCAACTGTGGGAAGCGATCGAACGCTCGGCCACTGAACATTCGGCGCCTTTTTTAATCTTTCAGGAAAGCAACGTCATCATCAGAGCGCTGCGCGACCATTTACGCGGCAATATCGATGAAATTCTGATCGACAAAGAAGAAGCATTCAACCTGGTGCAAAAGTTTTTGAAACAGGTCATGCCGCATTTTCTGTCCAAAGCAAAACTGTATCAAGATTCGGTGCCGTTGTTCAGTCGCTATCAAATCGAATCCCAAATCGAAATCGCCTACGGCCGCGAAGTATCGCTGCCATCCGGCGGCTCGATCGTAATCGATCATACCGAAGCGCTGACGTCGATCGACATCAACTCGGCACGCGCAACCAAAGGCAGTGACATCGAAGAAACCGCGTTGAATACCAATCTTGAAGCCGCCGATGAAATCGCGCGCCAGTTACGTCTGCGCGATTTAGGCGGTTTGTTCGTGATCGACTTTATCGACATGATGGCGAATAAAAATCAACGCGCGGTCGAGAACCGTCTTCGCGATGCTTTAAAAATCGATCGTGCTCGCATACAAACCAGCCGTATTTCGCGATTCGGTCTGCTGGAAATGTCCAGACAACGCCTTCGACCTTCGCTTGGAGAATCTACGCAGTTGATTTGCCCACGCTGCAAAGGCCAAGGCACGATTCGTAACGTGGAATCGGTTGCACTAGCGGTTCTGCGCGTACTGGAAGAAGAAGCCATGAAAACCGGCACGGAAAAAGTCATCGCGCATCTACCGATTGAGAGCGCGACCTTCCTGCTCAATGAAAAACGGCCAGCCATCGAACAAATTGAATCGAGACTAAAAGTCGGTATCGTGATACTGCCAAGCAAACACCTGGAAACGCCGGCCTATACAATAGACCGAATCAAGACTAAGGATACCATCGAGGAAAAACCCAGTTATCTTCAAATCAAGGAAGAAGATATTCCGCTTCCTGAATTCGCGCAACAGATCAAACCCAAAGCCGAACAAGCGGCTATCAAGGAATTTCTACCCGATGCGCCGGCCCCGGTACAAAATCGCAATACTTCGGCCAGCCTGATCAAGCGCTTTTGGCAAAAATTGGTCGGCGGCAAAGAAGAAGTCCAAGCCATACCTCAGCAAGCCCAAAAGCAGGAACAAAAAGAAGGCGAAGACAGAATCCCGGGCAAAAAACGCGATAATAAACGCGGACCAGGAAGCCGAAGCAACCGACCTAAAAGGCCCGCCGATAAGCGTGAAGCAAAACCTGCCGAGCAGAAAGAGATCATTCCTGAAGAAATCGTTCAACCGGTTGAAGCGGACAAAACCACGACTGAAACCATCGATCAACCGGTAAAAAAACCGCAATCCAGAAATGGAAGAAGAGGCCCGAATCGACGTCGCCCTCGGAACCCGAATTACAAAAAACCGGACGCTTCACAACAGAGCGAAATCAGCGGACCGAATGCTCCAACTCAAGCCGATGAAGGACCGAAGCCGGTAGAGACAGCCAAGACACAAGACGATAAGCCTCGCCATGAACTGGACGCCCCCGCCGCTAGGCCGGACAGTAATGCAAACAACAGGCCTTCTGCTGAAAAATCCGAAAGCGAATCGGACGCCTAAGCACCTTAATTCATTAGCTCACGGTTGCCGGGCCAAAATCCCTTGGCAACCGTGTTGCTATATCGCCCTTCAATTAAACCCCAAACACTCAGGAAAAGGGGCCACCTTTCACCTTTCACCTTTCACCTTTCACCTTTCACCTTTCACCTTTCACCTTTCACCTTTCACCTTTCACCGATACTTTATCTCAACACAATCCGCCCCCAACAAACGCCTTAGCCGCAAAACCAATTCATCGGACGGATGCACGCGCCATTCATCGCCGAATTGTAGCGATGACTTGGCCGTTGTGGAACGATAATCAAGCACAATAGGACAAGAACCGCCCTTGAACGGTTGCAGCATCTCATCGAGCTTATCGACGAACGATTTCGCATCATTCCCTTCTACCGTATTCGCCCACTGCAACGCAATACATCGAGCATATTGATTGCGCGCATCTTCGATACCGTATAGCTTATCGACCGTCAACCTCAGCATGCCGCTAAAATCATCGATTGCAACACCGCCTTCGGCAACGAGCAAAGCATCCTTGGACAGCAAATCGCGGTATCTATCGTAAATCTCGCCGAAAATAGCTAATTCGAGGCGGCCGGACCGGTCATCCAATGTCGCAAAGCCCATCGTTTTCCCGTTTTTGCTTTGCCGTGTCCGTAATTCTACGACCAATCCGGCGGTACGAGCCTCCATTTTGCCTCGCGTGCGCTCGACATCGCCCAAGATCTTGGCGATCTTGCCGCTCACGATATGCTTCAATTCCGATTCATATTGCGTAATTGGATGCCCGGTCAAAAACAAGCCCAAGGTCTGCTTCTCTGCGGCCAATCGTTCTGATTCGGTCCAAGGCTCCGCTTGAGTGGTATAGACATCTTCCTGTATCCGGTTATCCTCATCGGGCATGCCCAAACCAAACAGATCGTTTTGTCCGGTTTGGGCCATCTTGCCGTACTGCTCGGCCACCCGTAATGCAATAGGCAACTCCGCCAGATGCCCTACCCGATTGGCATCGACTCGATCGAACGCACCCGCCCGAATCAAGGCCTCGAGCACGCGACGGTTGACCTTCCTCAAGTCAACGCGCTTGCATAAATCGTAAAGTCCCGCGAAGGGGCCGTTCAATTCCCGCTCCTTTAACAAATCCTCGATCGCGGATTCACCAACCCCCTTGATTGCGCCGATCCCATATACGATTTGGCCTTTGTCGTTGACCGTGAAACGATACTTAGAATCGTTGAGATCAGGCGGGCAAATCGTCAATTTCATTTCACGGCATTCCTCAATCAATACCACGACTTTATCGGTATTGTCCATATCGGAAGACAGCACCGCCGCCATGAACTCGGCAGGATAATGCGCCTTTAGCCAGGCGGTTTGGTAAGCGACTAGGGCATAGGCCGCCGAATGCGATTTATTGAAACCGTAACCGGCGAACTTTTCCATCAAGTCGAAGATGTAAGTTGCGATGCTTTCTTCGATGCTGTTCGAAACCGCACCTTGCGTAAAAATTTCGCGCTGCTTGGCCATCTCCTCGGGCTTTTTCTTACCCATCGCGCGACGGAGCATATCAGCCCCACCAAGCGTATAACCCGCCAATTCACGAGCGATCTGCATGACCTGCTCTTGATACAGAATAACGCCGTTGGTGGACTTCAATATGGGCACCAACGTCGGATGCGCATATTCGGCTTTCGCGCCGTGCTTGACGTTAATGTAATCGTCAACCATGCCCGACTCGAGCGGACCGGGCCGAAACAAAGCTACCAAGGCGATAATATCGTCGAAACAATCGGGCTTGAGCTTTTTGATCAGCTCTTTCATACCGCGCGACTCCAACTGAAACACCGCGGTCGTCTGTGCTTTTTTCAATAATTCGTAAGAGGCGGAATCACCACGCGGAATTGTAGCGATATCGACGATAGCCTCGCCTATTTGTTGCTTTTTTTGATTGATTGTCTCGATCGCCCAATCGATGATCGTCAGCGTCCGAAGCCCCAAAAAGTCGAACTTGACCAGACCGACCGCCTCGACATCGTCCTTGTCGAACTGCGTGACCAGATTGCCGCCGCCCTGCTCGCAATAAAGCGGCGTAAAATCGGTCAGCTTGGTCGGTGAAATCACCACTCCTCCGGCATGTTTACCGGCATTACGCGAAATCCCTTCGAGCGATTTCGCCATGTCGATCAGCGTTTTGACTTCCTCTTCGTTCTCGTACAACTGTTTGAGATCGGGACTATCCTGGAGCGCCTTAGTCAGCGTCATGCCGATTTCGAATGGAATCAATTTCGCCAAACGGTCAACGAAACCGTAGGAAAAACCCAGAACCCTGCCGACATCGCGCACCACCGCTTTCGCGGCCATCGAACCGTAGGTAATGATCTGCGCAACATGGTCGCGGCCGTAATGGCGCGCAACATAATCGATCACCTCATCGCGTCGATCCATGCAGAAATCGACGTCGAAATCGGGCATCGAAACCCGCTCCGGATTCAAGAAGCGTTCGAATAATAGATCGAATTCGATCGGATCGAGATCGGTAATTTTCAGAACATAGGCGACTAACGAGCCCGCCCCTGAGCCCCTGCCCGGCCC
>SLIO01000064.1 GCA_007135635.1 Methylomicrobium sp.
CTCAGATAGGCCGCTCCGCCGACCGTCAATCGCATCAGCAGCATGTTGAACAGCGCCAAGCCGATATTGATCGGCCAGCGCCGTTTGCGGTCGGGAGATTGCTTGCGCCTCGGCCGCAACGCTTCCCAGCCGATCATGATCAAAAAAATGCTTAGCGCAATAGATAAGCGAATTACGATTTCCATAATTTTCCTGTTTGGTAGAGATAAGCCAATGTCTCCGGATGACTGCCCAAAAAATAACGTAGCCTTAGACTCCACATCAATAAAATCGTTCTGTATAAGCCATAGCTTTCCCAACGTCTACCGGAACTGACGACACGATCGATTAGGCAAGCGGGTTTACCCCTTTTTTTCAAAGATTTACTTAGTGCGATATCTTCCATTAAGGCGATATCGGGAAAGCCCCCCACGGCATTGTAGCTTTTGCGGCTCACGAAAATAGCCTGATCTCCGGTTGCTATGCCGGTCCATCGCGAACGTAGGTTCATTAATGCGGCGATCACTTTCAACATGACATGGCGGCCGCTCAGACGGATATCGAAACGCCCCCAGCATGCGCCTTCGTTGAACGCTTGTTCAATCGAGTTCAACGCACCTTCAGGCAATACAGTATCGGCATGCAAAAAGATCAAGACCTCGCCGTGCGCATGCTGTGCACCCCGATTCATTTGCTTGGCACGGCCGGTCGGGCCTGTTAATACGCGGTCGGCCAATGCTTCGGCCAGCGTCACGGTCTCATCGCAACTGCCGCCGTCCGATACGATAATTTCCGCATGCCTACGTAAGTGGTGCAATTTGCCAAGACACTCAACGATCGAGGTTTGTTCGTTGAGTGTCGGGATTATGATCGAAAAGCGCATTATTTGTTTTCGATCAATGCGCCGGCGGAAGCGCTTCCGTTTCCAAAGCCGGATGGATTCGGTTGATTTCGGTCACTGAAAGACCGGGGCGAAGCGGCGAATAACGCCCGTATTCGACTAAATCGGCGGGCGATATCGTTCCGACGATGTTTTCAAGTTCGGATAACTTCAAACCTTGTCTTATTAGATAAACGATATAGGTATGGCGAATGGCATCGGCATTGAAATCTTCGGGATGTGTCATGCCAGCATCGATCGCCGCAACGCTTATAATCGCGGAAAGATCGTCGATCGCTAGCGGGCTATCGGTATACCAGGCCGGAAATCGATGTTGCTCGTTAAAACAACTCAATAGACCGTCGAGCGGAATAGTTCTCGGTACGGGGCCGCTCAACCGGATTTCTCCAGACTCGGCATCCAGATGATCCGGAGTCAATGCCGCGGCTTCCTTCAATGTAACGCCAAGCAATAATAAAACAATCAGCTGCTTGCCCATCGTATTCGAAGCATTGAGCAGTGCTCGTAAATCAGCATCCGACAATTCCCGGGGCATTGGCGCATTCAGTCGCTGATGGTTGCGGATTTGCGCAAGCCTTTCGGGCGAGATTTGCGGCAAGTCCAGCCGTCCGGCGCCAGATCCCAGGTTCGCGTAGGCCGACAGCGCCGATAAAGCATCGTTTGACTGCTTTTCGCGCGGCGGATGTAAAAATTCGGCCAGCCAAACGCCGAACAGTCCGAGCATGACTGACCCGATAACGATAATCAGTGTATCTCGGCTGTAATTCGGGCTGATGGGGTCGCGGGCAAGAAAGGCTCGATCAATCACGGTAACCTGAGGGTATTTTTCTACAGGACGCGTTTCGATTTGCACCAGCCGTTCTTGCGTTTCTCGGTAAATTTTTTCGAGCCCATCGAGATCGGCCCTAAGGCTTTCATGTTGCGCGAAGCGTGAGCTGAATTCCGATGCCATGCGTTTGTGATCCTCGAGCTGTTGACGAATACGATCGAGCGTCATTTTTGCGGCTTGGTATTCTTGCATCGCATCGGTCTGCACGATTCTTGTGCCGTATTGCTGCTTGGCTGCGATTTCCTTTTCGAGTTTTTTGATTTCCTCGGGAATGAATCGCATCGACGGCTGACGTGTCAGGTATTCCCGGGTATAGCGTTTGTCGAATTCGGCCAGCTTTTCCCTTAGCTGTTGCAAGCGTTGTTCCAATTGATCCAGGCTGCGTTGATCCTGGGTCGGCACGACGGCTTGACCTTCCTGGATGGCCTTTTCGACGGCTTCGAGTCGGGCCTTGGCTTTAACCTCTGCCTCGTTGGCGTTATTTAATGCGGCTGTGAGCCCGGTCAATTTAGCCAATACCGTGTTTTCTTGGCGCTCGGTTGAAGCGATGTCATGTTCATTTCTAAATTCGATCAGCGCGTCCCGAGCTTGCACGATTTTGATTTCCAATTCAGCCAATTCATCCTTGACGATTTGTACCGTTTTGCCTTTGCTTCTTTCGATTTCCGCCGCTCTGGCATCCAAATACACGTCGATCCAAGTATTGATCAAGGCAGGTAAGATCTCCGGCATTTCTCCTTCGGCCTGCATCTCGACCAACTGCGTGTCGGGCAACGATTGGACTTGCAAAATTTCCTTGACGTCTTCTAAAGTCAGATTGGCTTGAGGATGCGTTATCTCGAGTCTCTTGAGCGTTTCATCCAACAGTTCGCGGCCCAGCAAAATTTGCCGCTGTATCGCAACATGCTGGATATCGGCGGTTTCCGAAACCTGGTCGATCGCGGTCATTGCCGAAGTCAATAAAGTTGCAGTGCTTCGGTATATCGCGGGCCGACTGTAGTTGTAAGCCAAGCCGATGATCAATGCGGTCAGAAATACACCGAGAAAGATTGGCAGCCGGGATAAGAACCAGCGTTGAGGCGACGCGCCAGGCGGATAGAGCCCTGTGTCATTGATGACTTCAATATGCGGCGGATAATCGTTCATCGTTTAAAGCCCGGTTATTATGATTGATCTCAATGACCACAGATTACACGAAGTTTGCAATTTTTAAACGGTTTTGGCTGGCGCAGTCGTTCGTTTCGCCGGCTTCGATTGAGTGGACTTCGCGCCGTGCGGGTTATTCTACCCTCACCAAACGTTTCGATTTGCTTTGGCCACGGTCGAAAAGCTTCCGCTCCTGCTCACGCCCCTTACCTACATCCATGTAGGTAATGTTTTGGCCGATTGCAAACCCCATAAGCGCCAATCTTAAGGAAATAACGCGTCATTCCGCCAGGGATTGGCGGAATCCAGGGCCAGGGATGGCAATGCTTAGCTTCACACTCATCTAGGCAATCCATGCCGATATGACGAATAAAACCACAATACACCATAGTATAGGCACTAAGTTGGCGCTTATGGGGTCGGCACCTGTTGTCGGGTTCAATACCGTGGAAAGGTGAGCGATGCGCACCCTACGGCGCTCAAAATATCTTGTAAATTGTTGATGATCATAAGTTATAAAGCGCCAGTTATTATCTCAAAAACCATAAAGCAGTCATTTTTTCTGACCTGAAAATTGGTAAATTTCGACAGCCTAGCCTACGACTGTACCGGATCGAACAATGCAGTCAAATCCTCCGCAGTCAGATTAAAACTTTGCTCGTTGTTCTCCTGATAAACCCCTGACGCCAGCGCACGTTTTTTTTCCTGCAAGGCAAGGATTTTCTCTTCGACCGTGTTTTCGGTAATCAATTTATAAACGAACACCGGCTTGTCTTGACCGATTCGATATGCCCGGTCGGCCGCTTGACTTTCCACCGCAGGATTCCACCAAGGATCGTAAATGATCACGGTATCGGCTTCGGTTAAATTCAAACCGACACCGCCCGCCTTAAGACTAATCAGGAATACGTCGACAGTGCCGCCGGTGAACAAATTAATCACCTCGTCGCGGTTTTTAGTTTGTCCGGTCAATTTGCTATAGGCAATTTTGCGGGTTTTCAATTCGGCTTCGATGAGTGCGATCATCTTGGTGAATTGCGAAAATACCAAAATCCTACGACCTTCTTCGAGCAATTCCGGCAGCATCTCCATCAATAAATCGAGTTTAGCCGACTGTTTAACTTTTTGCGCCTCTTTCAACGGTAACGTTCTCGGATCGCAGCAGGTTTGGCGCAGTTTCAGCAAGGCATCCAATATCGTAATGTGGCTGCGCGCCAGCCCTTTTTGCGCGATCGCATCGCGGACTTTTTTCTCCATGGTCAAGCGAATGCTCTCGTATAAGGCGGCCTGTTTGGTGTCGAGCGGCACCGAACGGATCATTTCGGTCTTCGGCGGCAACTCCTTGGCAACCTCTTGCTTGGTCCGGCGCAGTAAAAAAGGTTCGAGCCGGCGCGACAAGCGCTTGCGTTGCTCATAGTCGCCGTGGGTTTCGATCGGCGTACGATAGATACGCTTGAAAAAAGCGCTGTCGCCGAGAAAACCGGGCATCAAGAAATCGAATTGCGCCCATAATTCGCCCAAGTGATTTTCCAACGGCGTACCGGTCAGACATAAACGATGATTCGCATTAATTCTTCTCACGATAGCCGAAGCCTTGGCTTTGGGGTTTTTGATGATTTGCGCTTCATCCAGTATCAAATAATGATAATCGGGCTCGATCAGTGCCTCCTCGTCCCGCGGCAGCAACGGATAGGTCGTCAGCACGATATCGAAATCGTTGATTTTATGAAAATGCTGTTTTCGGTCGACGCCTTGTAGTATCAAGACGCTCAAATTCGGCGTAAAGCGCTCGGCCTCGCGCCGCCAATTGCCCATCAGACTGGTCGGGGCGATGATTAGACAGGGAGCGGTCAAACGTCCTTGCTCTTTTTCCAACTGGATATGCGCTAACGTTTGAATGGTTTTACCGAGACCCATATCGTCGGCCAAAATCCCCGCGAATTGATATTCGCGCAAAAACTGGAGCCAGTTGAGCCCCAGTTGTTGATAATCGCGCAATTGCGCGTTTAACCCTTCAGGCGGAGTTACATTGGCGATGCCTTTAAAATCACGTAGTTTTTTAGCGATTTCCCGAAGTGCGTTACCGCCAGTTAGGCTAAACAGGCCATAACAGTGCGTTTCCAGATCGGCCAAAGCGACCGCATTGGAACGAGATAGGGTCAATATGCCCTCGTCGCTGTAAGTACCGGCATCGAATAACTCAAACAAGATATCTAAAAACGGCTTGATGCGTTCGGACGGGATGTTCAAGTATTGGTAGTCGCCCATCGGGATGCTAAGCATTTCAGGCAATTGACCCGCCTTAAAATTTTCCAACACCGGCATGA
>SLIO01000134.1 GCA_007135635.1 Methylomicrobium sp.
GTCATATTGCTGATCGGCGACGGTATGGGGCCGCAGCAGGTTGGTTTGTTACTGTCCTATGCCCGTCAAGCACCGAACAGCGTAATCGTATCGCGTAAAACTGCTTTCGACCGCATGATTGAAAAAGGCGATGCCAAATTGGCCATTTCGACGACGCATGCGGCAGGTACTTTAGTGACCGATTCCGCAGCCTCTGCTTCTCAATTGGCGACCGGTTATTTTGCCGGTTCGGAAATGCTAGGACTGGATAAAGACGGCAACCGACGTGAAACGATTGTCGAAAAAGCCAAGTGTATCGGCAAGGCGACAGGATTAGTGTCCGATACGCGTATCACGCATGCGACGCCAGCGGCATTTGCCGCACATCAAACACATCGAAGTCTCGAAAATGAAATTGCCGAGGACTTGCTGGCTATCGGCCCGGATGTCATGTTGTCGGCGGGGTGGAGTTATTGGTTACCCGAAACCGTCAACGATAAGCAATCGTCGGATTACCGGTCGGCTATGCAGTTACTGGGGCGGACCGATTCGCTCGTGTCAAAGCGGAACGATCGAAAAAATCTGCTGGAACAAGCACGGCAGCAGGGTTATGAATTGGTTTTCAATAAATCGCAATTACAGCAATCCCGAGGCAAAACTTTGGGTTTGTTTGCAGCGTCCGAGTTACCGAATGGCATTGCCGAGACCCTAGCCAAACAAGATCCGGCACGTACCGTTCCAACATTGATGGAAATGTCGCAGCAGGCGCTGGACATCTTGTCGAAAAACGAACAAGGTTTTTTTCTTATGATCGAAGCCGGGCAGATAGATTGGGCTTCGCACGGCAACGATACCGGCACGTTACTGCACGAAATGCTCAGGTTCAATGAAACGCTCGAAGCAGTGCTCGATTGGATGCAGGGACGAGACGATACGTTGTTGATCGTCACGGCCGATCATGAAACCGGTGGATTCGGTTTTAGCTATTCGGCGGCCGATATCCCCGAACCCGGCTCCCTTCCGGGTGCGTATTTTCAAGAAGGCAGGCAGTTTCAGCCATCCTTCAATTACGGCAATCCTCAAGTGTTGGATAGGCTATATGCACAGCAATTGAGTTACTTTGAGCTATTCAAGCGCTTCGAGTCCTTACCGAAGGCACAACAGACGCCGGCTAAGTTGGTCGAGATGGTTAATCTATATACCGAATTCAAAATCGACGAAAGACAAGCAGAACGTATTTTAGCAACTGAAAAAAATCGATTTTACCAGGAAGGGCATAAATCCTTGAGTTTAAAGCGCGTGCCTATGATGGGCTTTAATAGCGCGTTTTTTGCTTATCCGGCAGGCAATCGTCAAAATCTACTGGCCCGAGAGGTCGCCGAACAACAAAACGCAGTCTGGGCCACCGGCACGCATACTTCAACGCCGGTTTATGTATTCATGCAAGGGCCTCGGCAGGTCGTACAGCTGTTCGAAAAAATTCTGCATCATACTGAGATAGGTCGCCTCGCCGCCGATGCTTTACAATAAGCGGCTTTAATTCATAATTTAAGGTTGATATGTCTATTTCTACAAGCGATCTTGAGCGGGTTATCCGCGAAGCCGGCGCCATTGCATTGAATCATTTCAAGGAATTGAAGACTATTGAAATCACTAAAAAAGCGCCGCGCGATTTCGTCACCGAAGCCGATGTCGCGGTCGAGGCTTTTTTGAAGAAAGAATTGACCGGGCGTTATCCGCAATTCGGTTTTTGGGGCGAGGAAAGCGGTAAGACCGAAAACCAAAACAGCCGTTGGATTGTTGATCCGATCGACGGCACGCATTCGTTTTCGAAAGGCCAGTATTTTTGGTCGCTCAGCGTGGCGCTCGAAATCGAGGGAGAAATGGAATTCGGCGCGGTCTATGCGCCGGCGTTAAATGATTATTATTGGGCGCAAAGAGGACAAGGCGCTTACAAGAACGGTGAACGTATTCATGTGTCTTCGGAAACCCACCTGGCTGATGCGATGGTCGGCACCGGCTTTGCTTGTTTGCGCAGTTACTTGACAGACAATAACTTGGCACGCTTTTGCCGCATTGCGCAAGTTACTGCCGGGCAGCGTCGACTAGGATCGGCGGCGTTGGATTTGTGTTTGGTTGCAGATGGTCAGGTCGATGCGTTCTGGGAGCAGGAATTGAACCTTTATGATGTCGCAGCCGGCGTATTGATCGCGAAGGAAGCCGGCGCAACCGTTACCGACTTCAAAGGTAATCCCGGTATTTTTCCGAAACAGATATTGGTCACGAATGGCAAGGTCTTCGAGCAGATTTTGCCGTTGATGTAATTCCAGGGTAGGTTTTTCTCCATTCGGGCAGCACTGTCGAGGGTAATAAATAATAATGAGACGGACGGTTAGCTCCACTTGCGTCTTATCGATAACGATCCCGCGTTGGAATCTTGCTTGGCGAGGCATTGGCGCCCCATCGGTTTATCGTTGAGGCGGCAGAGAGCGGTTAGTGGGGTCAGGGGATTTTTTGAGCGAGTCATTTTCGGTTTCGGCGAAGGAGCCGTCAGGTTTTTACCATGACCGTTGCGGCTATCTTTTAAGGAGAAAACGCAGGGATAGGGGCAAGGATATTGCCCCGGTTTAGATTTACAGAAAGAAAAATGCTTGTTTGTTGACGGCCACGAGCGCTATGTAAATAAAGCATAGCAAGGCGCCCGCGAATGCCAGCCAGCGTTGATTGCCATGACTGCGCATCGCGATGATGCCCAGGCCGATATAACCTAGCAATGCTACGATTTTGGCAACGATCCAGCCGAAATCGGCCGAGAGCCAGCCACCGATAAAAACCAGTGAGATCCCGCTGACTAGGAGCACTGTATCGATGACATGCGGGGCTATCTTGAGCCATTTCTGCGATAGTAATGCCGAGTGGGTTTCCGATAAGAATATGCGCCCGGTAAAGCTGATGACGGACAGCGCGACAAAAAGCATGTGGATATGTTTGATCATAGTGATTTGAATCGTCTAGAAAAGGTGAAGGCCAAATAGGATGAATGTTATGCGTATTACTTGAAATCTGCGAATTGTCCACGGAAAGTATGGTAGAGATGAAACTAATGAGTCTATGGAGTTGCTGGGTGACTCGTCCTCATTGATCAACAACCAATGTGTTATTTTGTCGAATAATTCCGTTTTTTTTTCGTAGATCCAATGCTTATTCTATTCCCTTTATACTCAAAAAACGGTTAACTTTATGAAGGCATGGGGGTTTGGTTAACGAGGATGTCGGCAGCAGGGCAGATTTTTGCACCATGTAAATCTGTATTCACGCCATCCGTGGCGTTCGAACGCTGCCGTCAAGCCCCCATGGACGGGTTTACCCAGCACCTAAATTCCATAGGTCATTGGCAATGATTTAAAATCATGGCTAATTTAGGGACTGGGTTCACTGCGGTCCTCGATAGACACATCCCATGCCTTTTTATTCTTAGGCGGTTTTTCAATCAAAAGGGAGTAGGGTTAGCAATTGTTTTTTGCCGCCAGTTTACCTATTTATAACCGCGCGTTAATTTATAGCATGCCAATCATTAACGCGCTACTTTCAAGAAAGCTGAGCTCATGCTATACAGAGATACTTACCAATTCAAGCCCAGTAGCAAAAATAATACGATAATGGCCGGTGCTGCGATATTCGGCAGTCGACTTCCGAGCCATGGGAAGGTTTGGTTTTCGCCCATCAGGTCCTTGATACGGTCATGGACTTGATCCTGCATGTGATAACGTGGGGTCATGATGTTTCTCCGGTTAATTAATGGTGCGATGGGTTTTTGTGCCGATAACTGCGCATTTGTCCGATCAATACGCCTTGAATTTCAACTTGATGAGGTTTGTAGTGCATCGGCTTTAAATCGGGATTCGCCGGAATCAGTACTGTTTCATGAGGGTACTGTTCGATGATTTTGAGCGTGGCTTCGGACTTGTCGACAAGCGCCACGACGATTTCACCGTTGAGGGCTTGGCATCGCTGTTCGATGACGACCCAGTCGCCATCGAAAATACCTTCTCCGATCATCGAATCGCCTTTAACTTGCAGGATGTAGCAAGGTTTTTCGGATTTAAGTTGATCGGGGACTTGCATGTAGTTGATATTTTCGATGGCTTCGATCGGTTTGCCGGCGGCGATTGCGCCGACTAATGGTAATGCGTTGTGTTGGTCATGAATCGAAGTTTCTTTGACTGACAAGGCTTGAGCCGTTAAGCGTATGCCGCGTTGTTTTCGGTTGGGAGCTTCAACCAGGCCGGCACTAATGAGTCCTTGAATATGTTTGTGGAGCGAGCCTCTCGATTTTAGTCCGATAGCGGCGCATAATTCGTCGAGCGTCGGTGGATGTGCAAAGTCTTGTTGATCGAGTAAAAAATCAAAGACTTCTTGTTGTTTACGAGTTAAGTTAAAAGGGTGCATAGTTTGTTCTCTATCGGTTTTTAAGAATGGTAACTAAAGAACGAGTGGGAAACAAGTTTTATTTTTGTTATGTCTCTTGATTGGCCTTGAGTTCGCAGGCTATGGCATTTAGGGGTTAGGTGTTGGCCTTTGACGGGGTCCTGGTTTCGAAATTTAATGTGCGAAAGGCAGAATATACGGATCGCTATGACAGCAGTAAACCAATTATCGGAATGGCATGAGCCGATGCGGCAATGGCGGCGACATTTGCATCAATTTCCTGAAACCGCTTTCGAGGAAAAAGAAACGGCGCGTTTTATTGCCGCAAGATTAAGGGAATTCGGGCTTAATGTGCATCAAGGATTGGGGAAAACCGGTGTTGTGGCGAGTTTGACATCGGGCTCAAGCTCTCGAAAAATTGCGCTAAGAGCGGACATGGATGCATTGTTTATTCAAGAGCGAAATACGTTCGTTCATCGTTCGAAGCATGACGGAAAAATGCATGCGTGCGGCCATGATGGCCACAGTGCGATGCTACTCGGCGCGGCCGGATATTTAAGCCGACATCCTCAATTCGACGGAACTGTGTATTTTATTTTTCAACCGGCCGAGGAAGGCCGTGCGGGTGCGAAACGGATGATCGATGACGGTTTGTTTAGGTTGTTTCCGGTCGATTTCGTGTTTGGTATGCATAATTATCACGATATTCCGGAAGGACAATTTGCCGTCAAATCCGGGCCGATGATGGCTTCGTTCGATTGTTTCGAAATTGTTGTTACAGGGCATGCCGCTCATGCCGCAATGCCGCATTTGGGTAACGATGCTATTGTTGCCGCGGCGCAAGTGATCGTTGCTTTGCAAACCATTGTTAGTCGTTCGGTCGACCCGCTCGATGCGGCGGTGGTTAGCATTACGCAGATTCATGGCGGCGATACTTGGAATGCCTTACCCGAGGCGGTCGTGCTGCGTGGCACGTTTCGATGTTTCAAGCCGGCGGTGCAGGAACTGATTGTCAATAAGATCAGAACGACGGTCGAAGGAATTTGTGTTGGATTGGGTGTTAGCGGGTCGGTTGCGTTCAATCCCGAGAATCCGGGGTATCCGGTGTTGGTCAATGCGCCGGATGCGACCGAATTGGCATTGCGGGCGGCAACAAAGGTTGCAGGAAGCGAAGGTGTTGATTTATGTCCGTTGCCGAGCATGGGCTCGGAGGACTTTGCTTTTATGTTGCAAGAGCTCCCGGGTTGTTATGTATGGATCGGTAACGGCCCCTCGGCAGGAGGTTGTTTATTGCATAACCCGCATTACGATTTTAATGATGCAATTTTGCCTGATGGAGCCGCCTATTGGGTCAGTTTGGTGGAAACGGTTTTGCCAAGTTTGGCATAGAGAGGTGTGATTAGTTTTTGCCGTCTTTCGGTAGGGTTAACAAGTGACTCATTTTTTCGACTTTGGTGGTCAAGTAAACACGGTTGTCGTTATGAAAAACCGATTCGATCGGGATGCGGTCCTCGACATTGATGCCGAGCTGAGTCAATGCATCGATTTTTCGCGGGTTATTGGTGATTAATCGAATCGAATCAACGCCTAAGTCTTGTAGCATTAACGCGGCGAAGGTGTAGTCGCGTTCGTCGTCCAAATGGCCTAAATGTATGTTGGCATCGACCGTATCCATGCCTTGGTCTTGTAAGTTATAAGCCTGTAGCTTTTTCAATAAACCGATGCCGCGCCCTTCTTGCCGCAGATAAATCAATACGCCTTGCCCCGCGTTGCTGATGATCTGTAGTGCCATGTCGAGTTGTTCGCCGCAATCGCAGCGCCGCGAACCAAGGACATCGCCGGTGAAGCATTCGGAATGGATGCGAACCGGAACTTTGGACTGGTTTGAAATTGAGCCCTTTACGAAGGCTACATGCTCTTTACTGTCGATGTTGTTGCTATAGTAATGTAGAACGAATTCGCCGTAACGGGTTGGAATACGGGTTTGAACGAGATTTTTTATCTGTGGCTTCACGTCTTCTAATCGAAATAATGTAATAGTCTGTATTTTAACCAATTCGGTTGGTTCGTAGCGAAAAACTTTAGGCTTTTTCAGCAATTCCCGGTTTATGCCTTTTCGGCCATTTAGGGTGTTTTTGATGATTATGATATTCTTTTGGAAATTAGACGCTTTTTCGATCAGACAGGAATAGATACAGACAGGAGTAATATACTTCGCGCGGCCACATTTGCGGATTTCTGACGCGCTCTTTTGTCCGATAGCTGCGTAGCGAAAACAGTTACATAGCTTACTATGCGCCTGTTTTCGCGCCTTGCTACCGAACAAAATAGCATTGCCATAAAAGCCGCAAACATGACCGCGCGAAGTATATATAAGAGCGGCTTGGCTTAAAGAGACGGGTTATGAAAGAAGCAAAATATTTTTTAGGGCAGATCGTTCATCATAAATTGTTTAATTACCGCGGGGTTATTTACGATGTCGATTTCGAATTTCGTGGCGGCGAGGAGTGGTACGAAAAGGTTGCGCGCAGTCGACCCGCAAAGAATCAACCTTGGTATCATGTCTTGGTCGATAATGCCAGTCACCAAACCTATGTTGCGGAATCCAATTTGATGGCCAGTCAGAACAAACAGCGCATTCATAATCCGATGGTGGACTATTATTTCGGCGATTTTGACAACGGGGTTTATTCACTGCATGTCATGAAGAACTAATCATTCGAACGAGGCGGCCTTTCGTCGATCGCGTTTATTTTCGCGCTTGAATCAGTTTAATAATATCGCTGCTGCTTGAGTCTACATGAATCGAGCTGAAGCCGGAAGCTTGCACGTTCTTGATCGTTTGTCGATTGATGTTTGCCCCGACCAATGAAACTACCAACGGGTTCAATAGGTTCATCAAGCGAGCAACCAAAGGTCTTGAACTTAAAACGTGTTCGAGCAACACGATTTGTCCACCCGGTTTTAAGACTCGGTGCAATTCTTTAAGTCCTTTTCTGGGCGAGGGCACCGAACAAAACACGAAAGACGCAATCACGGTATCGAAACAATTGTCGGCAAATTCTAGCGATTCGACATCCATTACATGCAGATCGACATCGATCTGTTTGCGGTCTTTTTTGTGTCTTGCGACATCCAGCATTTTGCCGCTGAAGTCGATTGCGGTTATCCGTGCGCCGTGCGGATAATAGTCGAAGTTTTTGCCGGTACCGACGCCGATTTCAAGAATATGCTCGCCCTCGGCTTTGGCCCATAGGCGTTTGCGCCATTTTCTGAAAAATAAGCCTTCCATGACGGCTTCAAGGCTATCGAAATAAGGCGCTAGTCGGTCATAGCGTTTTTTGATCGAGAGGCTGTCCGGTTTCATATCATATCCGTGTCATAACGCATTAAAGAACTTAAATCGGTTTATATATACTTCGCACGGTTGTCGCGGATTCGAAAGACAAGCGCCGATAAATTAACAAGGGTGATCGGAACGAGAAAAAAACCGAAAACTCGTCTGTCTTATCGGCGGTATCCGTATGCCATTCAACGCGTGTGTTTATAATGTCTTGAACACAGTCGCCGCGATGTCCAGTGTTTCATCGATGATCTCGTCACTATGCGCAGCCGAGATGAAACCGGCTTCGAAGGCCGATGGTGCTAGATAAACACCATTGTCGAGCATGGTGTGGAAAAAGCGTTTGAAGCGCTCTTGATCGCATTGAACGACTTGTGCGAACGAAGTGATTCGTTTTTCTTCGGTGAAGAATAAGCCAAACATGCCGCCGACAGCATTGGTTGAAAGCGGTATTCCTGCTTGACTGGCACGTTCTTTCATACCATTGACGAAACGGGTCGTTTTCTCGGTTAAAATTTCGTAGAAGTTTGGTTTCGCAATCAGTTCGAGCGTTTTCAATCCCGCGGCCATGGCGACCGGGTTGCCCGATAGTGTACCAGCTTGGTAAACCGGACCGGTCGGTGCGAGATAGTTCATGACTTGCCGTTTGCCACCGAATGCACCGACCGGCATACCTCCGCCGATGACTTTACCGAGCGTGGTCAGGTCGGGCGTAATGTTGTAAACCCCTTGTGCACCATGCAATCCTACACGAAAGCCGGTCATCACTTCATCGAAAATCAACAGCGCGCCGGATTCGTTGCAGACTCGGCGTAGCGTCTCGAGAAAGCCTGAAACCGGCGGAATGCAGTTCATGTTGCCGGCGACCGGTTCGACAATGATGCAAGCGATGCTGTCGCCGATTTGTTTGAATAACTCGACGACCGATTCACTATCGTTGTAGGTTAACGTGATCGTGTTTTCCGCCAAAGCCGCAGGTACTCCCGGTGAACTTGGCACGCCAAAAGTCAGTGCGCCCGAGCCGGCCTTGACCAAGAGCGAGTCGGAATGACCGTGATAGCAACCTTCGAATTTGACAATTTTGTCGCGTCCGGTGAAGCCGCGGGCTAAACGAATCGCGCTCATTGTCGCTTCGGTGCCGGAGCTGACCATCCTGACCAGTTCGATCGACGGCATTAGTTCGCAGACGGTTTGAGCAATACGGGTTTCAATTTCGGTTGGCGCACCGAAGCTAAGGCCCTTTTGTGCAGTTTCAGTGACGGCCGCGATCACTTCAGGATGGGCGTGTCCCAGAATCATTGGACCCCAGGACCCAACATAATCGATGTAACGCTTGTTTTCGCTATCGAAAATATAAGGGCCGGAAGCATGGTCGATGAAAACTGGCGTGCCGCCGACGCCGCTGAATGATCTGACCGGCGAATTGACGCCGCCGGGTATTACTTGTTTTGCTGCAGAGAATAGTTCGCTTGAATGGCTCATGATATTTTTTAAATTAGATAAGTCATAGTGCTTGTATCAGCAATTCCCAATTTGGAGATCAAAAAGGGAGAGGGGTATGCTACGAGGATGTCGGCACTGCCCGTCAAACTCATGGATTGGGTTATCTAGCTCCTAAATTCCAATAGCCTTACTTGTCGGATCGAATTTCGATGATTTAGGGCTGGATTCCTTGGCAGGAATACTCGACACCTTCAGTTTGGTGAAAACGCTCAAACTGGGAATTGCTGGTACTTATATAGGATTGATGGTTTTCGACTCGTATTGTACTAGGGTATACAAAGACATGAAATCATCATATTATTACCTGGCTTGGCCTTAGGTATTTAAACTTTAAAACTATTATCAAAACAATGCATTATATAAAAAATATTAGTCTAATGTGGGGCGTCTTGTTGATGGGCTTTTTTTTGATCGCCGGATGCTCGGACGATAAGTCGTCTTCGAGGCCTTCGGAGCCTGTTAAAACCAAATCTCATGTTAAGTTTGATCACGCGCACGGGAGTGAAGTCAGTGATTTGGTCAAACATCAATTCGAACACGAATTCGCTGACCAGTGCGTGGAAAGGGAAGTTAAGAATTCAGTCAATAAAGAACTCGACAGAAAACGTTTTGCCGAGCCTTGCATGTGTATCGCGACTTATCTGCTCAAGGATTTGACGGCCAAGGAAGCCGAGTTATTCGTCAAAGAAAATAAAAATACGCAGTCCCTTAGGATTAAATTCGAAAGCGCCGCGTATCATTGTCTGCAAAAAAAAGCTCAGCCAAAAGGCCCTAATCTGTTCGGTAAACGTTAATTTTAGCGCTCAGGTTTTAAATTCGGCGCTTGGCGGTGAAGGTCCTTGCAACATCGGTCGGCGCTGAATGTTGGTTTAAAGCAGGTTCAAGACTTCCGGCAAAAAAAACTCGTTAACCAGTAGCGGTTTATGGTGGATAGCGTATACGGTTCTTCTTGCCCAGAGCGACTGTTCGATATGCGCTTCGTTGACAGCAAGGGGCGTCCAAAACGGAGGGGCAATAAGCGCGAAATCCATTTCCAGTCTGGTCAACTTCGGGTTGGAAAAAATCACTTCTCCCAGCGGTTTGCTGCCCAGATGGGCTAGGTTGCGTTGAGCGGCCTTGACTGTTTTTTCCGGAATCAGCGTTCGAGCTAGGATCAGCGGTATGCCGTCGGCATGCAGCAGAACCTCGCGGGTTAAGGCGTAGCGCCCCGGGTTGAGTTTGAGTCGTTTGCGTTCGCCCAAAAAAGGCAGGCGCCGGCAATTGAGCAGTATTTTCACTTTGACCGCATCGCCATAGTAGCTGCGCAATCGTTGTGTGATCGATCCGGGCTCGTAGATCCAAGATTGCGCAGACAGCGGAATCGTGTGATGTTCGCCGGGGCGACTGACGATCCAGTTCGGTTCTTTTTCTAATAAAAGGCTTTTAATCGGCAAGCGTGTCATACCTCGGCATAATTGACGGTTTCTCCGAGCCAGCGTTTGATTAACGGTTGAACGGCATCGGTTGAATGGTGAAGCAGCGATTCGGCAATCGTTGGTATATTATCCAGTAGATCCGTGTCTCGATCCAAATCGGCGATTTTAAATTGCATTTGCCCGGTTTGTCGGGTACCCATAACTTCGCCCGGCCCACGTAGTTCCAAGTCTTTTTCGGCTATGACAAAGCCGTCGTTCGAATCCCTAAGAATACCGAGTCGATGCCTTGCCGTGTCGGAGAGTGGGGATTGATAGAGTAGCAAACAATAACTATCGTCTTTGCCCCGGCCGACCCTTCCCCGTAGCTGGTGAAGTTGAGATAGGCCCAATCGTTCCGGATTTTCGATGATCATGAGCCCGGCGTTGGGAACATCCACGCCAACTTCGATGACGGTGGTCGCAACTAAAAGATCGATTTGGTGATTTTTAAAGTCTTGCATTACGGCATCCTTGTCGGCGGCCTTCATGCGACCGTGTACCAATGCAATGCGAATGTCCGGTAAGACTTGTGTGAGGAGTTCAGCTGTTTTTTCGGCGGCTTCGCATTGTAAGGCCTCGGACTCTTCAATCAAGGTGCAGACCCAGTAGGCTTGCCGTTTTTGAGCGACCCAGTGGCCGATACGGGCGATGACCTCTTCGCGGCGTTCGGAGGGAATGACGCTGGTGACGATGGGCTTTCTACCGGGCGGTAATTCGTCGATGATCGAGATATCGAGGTCCGAGTATTGTAGCATAGCCAGGGTTCGTGGGATCGGCGTGGCGGTCATGACCAGTTGATGCGGACGAATGCCGGCGTTGCGCCCCTTGTCTCTGAGCGCCATTCGTTGATGCACGCCGAAGCGGTGTTGTTCGTCGATGACGATCAACCCCAGTTTTTTAAAGGTGACGGATTCTTGAAACAGGGCGTGTGTGCCTATCACGATGCCGGCAGAGCCATCTTCGAGCGTTTCGAGCGTGGTCTTTCGGGTATTACCTTTGATTTGCCCGGTCAAGAAGATGATTTGAGTCTGAAATCGGTCGAACCAGGCGGTAAAATTTCGAAAATGTTGTTCGGCCAACAATTCGGTCGGCGCCATGACCGCGACTTGATACCCCGCTGCCAAGGCTAGTAAGGCGGCGTATGCCGAAACGACGGTTTTACCGGAGCCGACATCGCCCTGTACCAGGCGTAACATGGGTTGTTGTCGACTGCAATCGGCTTCGATTTCAGCGATGACGCGTTGTTGCGCACCGGTCAATTGGAATGGCAGCGATTTCAGAAAATGCCGCCGGGTCGTCTCGTCAATAGAAAAAGGAGGGGCGAGTTGTTCGCGAGCTTGCTCACGGACGACTCTTAAGCTGAGGTGATGACTAAGCAGTTCTTCAAAGGCTAAGCGTTTTCGCGCCGGATTATCGTTTTGGAGTAATGTCTCGGCGGTCATTTGTTCGCTTGATGGGGCATGAAGGAAGTTGATTGCCTGGATCAGCGTAGGATAATTGAAACGCTGTAAAAGCGATTCCGGTAACCAATCGGTCAAGTTTTTAAGGTGCAGGTTTAGCGCTTGTTTGATTGCTTTTCTAAGTAAGGATTGGCTTAAACCTTCGGTCAGCGGATAAACCGGCGTCAAGGTGTCTTCGGTGATGGATTGTTCCGGGTTGCTAAGGATTTTATAGTCGGGATGGATCATTTCCAAGCCCGCATAGCCGTGCCGGACTTCCGCGAAACAACTGATGTAGGTGCCCGGACTCAACTGTGTCAGTTGCGCGGCGCTAAAATGAAAAAAGCGTAGATTAATGAATCCTGTACCGTCTCCGATTCGGCAAATAAGGCTTTTACGGCCGCGAAGAAGCGTGTCGGTTAATTCAACCTTGCCTTTAATCAAGGCAGTCATCCCCGGTTTTATGGCGCCAATTGCTTGGATTCGAGTTCTATCCTCATAGCGGTGAGGGAGGTGGAAGATAAGATCCTGACAGGTACGGATGCCGAGTTTCTCTAGCTTGTTTGCCGTTTGCTTGCCGATGCCGCCCAATGAAGCGACCGATTGATCAAGTGGATCGTTACGGTCCATCGATGAGTGTCGGCTTTATGCCGGATAGAGTTCGTTACGTAAATGCATGACCGCGTCAATTTCCACGCCAACACCTTTAGGTAGTGCGGCGACTCCGATCGCGGCACGGGCCGGATAGGGTTCACTGATGAATTCGCCCATGACTTCGTTGACGATAGGGAAGTTGGTAAGGTCGGTTAAGTAAATATTCAATTTGACGATGTCCGCTAAATCACCGCCAGCCGCTATCGCGACCGCTTTCAAGTTCTTGAACACTTGGCTGATTTGGATGCGAATGTCTTCGGAGACAATATCCATCGTTTTAGGATTCAAGGGAATTTGACCGGATAAGTAAACAGTATTGTCGACTTTAACGGCTTGCGAATAAGTTCCTATGGCTTGGGGTGCGTCCAGTGTATGGATGATTTCTTTGTTCATGAGTAGGGGGATTATTGATGGTAGTTAAGAATACGCACAAAATAACTTCTCGAAATAGTAAGCTTTGCGGTGGTTCGGTCACTCGCTTGACATGACTCCGTGAACCCAGCACCTAAATTATCAAAGGTAGTTATTCATAGCCAACGAGCTATGGAATTTAGGTGCTGGGTGAATGCATCCGTGAAGGCTCGACGGCGGCTATCTGATCGCAAAGGATGGCGTGTATTAGGACTCCAACAGTAGGCGCTTTAGGCGATGCAGGTCAGAAAAATGCTCCTGCATTTTCTTTATTCGTGACATCGTTGTCACTTATCAATTGCCGAGGAGCAAAAATCTGCCCTGCCGTCGATACCTGTGAATCGAGCCACCGAACCTTCTTCCGATATTTGAAGAAGTTATTTCATTCTCGTTCTTTAGTTTCACTAGGCTTTGACTCGTGTAATTTTTAATACGATCGTTAATTTTTTCAGGCGCCGCATAATATTGGCTAAATGAACTCGATCTTTTACGCTGAGTGTGATCAAATCGATGGAGACTCGGTCATCCTGGTCGACTACCGTGACGTTTTCGATATTCGAATCCATTTCTGAAATGGTTGCGGCGATAGTCGCAAGCGTTCCCCTTTGATTGAGTAGTTCAATGCGAATCTCAGCCGGGAATTCTCCGCTAGTATCCTTGCTCCATTCGACATCCAGCCAACCGGTTTGTTTTTTTCTCGAATCGCTGCTGTTTCTACATTCATGATGATGAACGACAATGCCGCGCCCGGGATTGAAAAAACCGACTATCGAATCGCCGGGTATCGGTCGGCAGCATTTGGCCAGTGTTACGACCATGCCCTCTGTGCCTTTGATGATTAGCGGGCTGTTGACGCCTTGTTCGTTATCGTTGAGTCTAACCGTCGACGTGATGTCATCTTGACTCAAGCGTTTGGCGACCAAAAACGGCATTTTATTACCGAGGCCTATGTCTTCTAGTAAGGCGTCCATCGAGTTGACGGACAACACTTCCAGCAGTTTGTTCATACGCTCCGGCGGAATCGTGTCCAATTGTAAGTTCATGCCTTGCAATTCTTTTTCCAGGAGGCGACGTCCGAGATTGATCGCTTCCTGTTGTTTAAAGTTTTTCAGATAGGCGCGGATGCTGCTGCGGGCTTTAGCGGTCACGACATAGTTTAGCCAGAGCGGGTTGGGGCGGGCCCAAGATGTAGTGATGACTTCGACGGTTAAGCCGTTTTCCAATTGTGTTTGCAACGGCACCAGTTGTTTATCGACTCGAGCCGAGACGCAGGAGTTGCCGATGTCGGTATGTACCGCATAAGCGAAGTCGACGATCGTTGCACCCCGAGGTAATTTGATAATTCCGCCTTGAGGCGTGAATACGAAGACCTCTTGCGGGTAAAGGTCGATTTTGAGATTGTCGATAAACTCCATGGAATTGCCGGCCGACTTGTGAATCTCCAGTAATTCACGAAGCCATTCATTAGCTCGGGCCTGGGCATGTTCGGTTTTGTCGCTTTCCGCTTTATCGCTATCGGATTTATAAAGCCAATGTGCGGCAATGCCCGATTCCGACATTCTGTGCATTTCTTGGGTTCTGATTTGAATTTCAATCGGGACGCCATAAGGGCCGATTAATATGGTATGCAGAGATTGGTAGCCATTGGCCTTGGATAGTGCGATATAATCCTTGAATCGCCCGGGAACCGGGTTATACAGATTATGTACAATGCCCAGTGCGCGATAGCAGGTGTCGGGCTGATCGCAAAGAATTCTAAAGGCATAAACATCGAACACGTCAGCAAAGGATATTTTTTTATTCAGCATTTTTTGATAAATGCTATAAAGGTTTTTTTCTCGTCCTTCGACTTCGCATTCCAAACCGGCTTCGCGTAGGCGATTTTTAATTGAATTTTGAATGATTTCGACGATTTCTCTTCGATTCCCTCTGGCTTTCCTGACGGCGTTTTTTAAGACGGCATGGCGAATGGGGTATAGGGCTTTAAAGCCGAGGGATTCCAGTTGATGGCGGATGTGGTTCATGCCCAGCCGGTTGGCAATGGGTGCGTAAATATCGAGTGTTTCGCGCGCGATGCGGCGTTTTTTTTCGGGTGGCATTGAGCCTAAGGTTTGCATGTTATGCAGACGGTCGGCTAGTTTGACCATGATGACGCGCAAATCCTTGGTCATGGCCAAAAACATTTTTCGGACATTTTCCGCCTGGGCTTCGGCGCGCGATTTGCTGTCGATTTTGCTCAGCTTTGTAACGCCGTCGACCAACTCGGCCACTTCCATGCTAAACAAGCGGCCGAGGTCTTCCTTGCTGACGTGCGTGTCTTCAATGACATCGTGTAGGAGTGCTGCCATGATGCCTTTTGCGTCCATACGCATTTCCGCCAGGCAGATTGCTACTGCGATCGGGTGACAAATGTAAGCTTCACCGCTTTTACGGAACTGGCCGGCATGCGCCTCGGCGCCATACTGATAGGCCCTACAGATATCGTCGATTTGGTTCTGGTCCATATAGCTTTCCAGAGCCGAGCATAAACGCCGAATCAGTTTATCCTGAGGGCGTTCAAGTTCGAGGCTGTCAGCTAGTTGTAACATGGCTGTATTAGAATGTTAAATCGGTTTCGGTATCGTCGCCGGTTCGATGCAACAGGTTGATGTTGTCGGCATTGACATGTCCTGCAGCAATTTCGCGCAAGGCGAGTACGGTATCCTTGTCTTTGCCGCGCGGGACAAATTCTTCCGCACCCTTGCTCAATTGGCGGGCGCGTTTGCTGGCTAACAACACCAGTTTAAAACGGTTTTCGACATGCTCAAGGCAGTCTTCGATAGTGACTCTGGCCATAGTGATCCTGTAAAATAAAAAATTCCGCCCTTTTGGCCGGATGAAAAAAGCATTCATTATAAAAGGAAACGCTGATTAAATCAGCGTTTCAATAAAAGACTCCGATAGCTCTTTTGCAGTTCAAGCTGTGAATCGTTTGTAACAGTCGCGAGAAGCTAAAAAAGTGGTGTTAAGCTTAACTAGGCGGCAATTCCGAAGATGCGTAAACTTTTTACCGGAAACGTTCCTCGGCTTGTTATCGGTTGGTCCGGAGTTTCTTAATTGCGTTGTTTTAAAACGGCCACGGCCGGTAATTCTTTGCCCTCCAAAAATTCAAGAAACGCGCCGCCACCGGTCGAAGCATAGGAAACTTGTTCTTCGATTCCATATTTGTCGATTGCCGCTAGCGTATCACCACCGCCGGCAATTGAAAAGCCACTGCTGTCGGCAATGGCTTTGGATAGGGCTTCGGTGCCACCACCGAATTGATCGAATTCGAAAACCCCGACCGGTCCATTCCAGACGATCGTGCCTGCCGATTTTAAAATGTCGGCATAAAGCGCCGCAGTTTCAGGACCGATATCCATAATTAAATCGTCGGCTTGGACATCGGCGACTTTCTTGACTGTCGCGGCGGCATTTTCGGAAAATTCTTTTGCGCAAACCACATCGACCGGAACCGGGATTTCTGCCCCGTTACGTTTGGCTTGAGCCATCAATCGGTTCGCTTCATCGATTAAATCGGCTTCATAGAGGGATTTGCCTACCGGAAATCCGGCTGCAGCGATAAAGGTGTTGGCAATTCCGCCACCAACAATGAGCCGGTCGACTTTTTGCGATAGGGATTCGAGTACGGTGAGTTTGGTCGAAACCTTCGAGCCGCCGACGATTGCGACCAAAGGGCGGTCAGGGCTTTCCAATGCCTTGCCTAAGGCGTCCAGTTCTTTAGCTAATAATGGCCCGGCACAAGCGATCGGTGCAAATTGCGCAACGCTGTGCGTGGACGCTTGAGCGCGATGTGCGGTGCCGAATGCGTCCATTACGAAAATATCGCATAGGGCGGCCATTTTCTTGCCAAGTTCTTCGTTGTTTTTTCCTTCGCCTTTATTGAAGCGTACGTTTTCGCATAAAACGACTTCACCGGGCTGAATTTCGATACCGTCGATCCAGTCTCTTTCTAGGCGTACGGGTTTGCCTAGTAAGCCTTGCAAGTGTTCGGCAACCGGTTTCATCGAGGCTTCTTCGCAGTAAACGCCCTCTTCCGGACGACCTAAGTGCGACATCAGAATGACTGCAGCGCCGGCTGATAAGGCGTGTTCAATAGTAGGCAGGCTGGCTTTTATGCGGATATCGCTAGCTACTTTGCCGTTTTTGATCGGGACGTTTAAGTCTTCACGAATCAATACGCGTTTACTTGATAAGTCCAGATCGACCATTTTTTTTATCGACATAATGTTTGGCTCCTGTGGTGAGTTGAGATAGGTGTGAAAGTGCTGTCTATATTGGTAGATATACAAATTTCGGTGCAGGGATGTCCTTCAAAGGTCCAGAACCTAAATTAACGAAAAATTTAAATTATAACCAATAACCTATAGAGTTTAGGTGTTGGGTGAATGCAGATTTTGAAGAAGCAAAAATACCCCGGTGTTTCTATACGCCAATTCCGAAATTTGATGTGCATTTATACTGGTTTTGATCAATTAAAACCGTGCCATCGGTGTTCTATTTTTGTTTTATAAGGCTAATGTATATGGCGAGGTAAGCGCATGATCTAAAATTTTATTATTGTAGCAAAATAGCGGCGCTTATCATTGCCGCGCCTATCAAGATTGTAGTCAATGTGGTGTTTTGATTGCGTTCAATTTGTTTGCGTAA
>SLIO01000338.1 GCA_007135635.1 Methylomicrobium sp.
CGCAAAGCTGTCTGCCGTGATGAAATAGATTTTTTCTTTGCCTTCCTTCATGCGGCCGACATAGTCCTCGAACGAGACATCTTGTTTTTCGTTGTCGGTGTGGGTCGAGGAAAAACGCAGCAATTTGGCGATGCGGTCTTTGTTGCCGTGATCTTCAATGATGCCTTCTTTGATGACATTGCCGAAATTGGACCAGAAGGTTTCGTATTTTTCGGCTTCGTTTTTAGCTAGACCTTCGATGAGTCCTAAGACTTTTTTGACCGCGCCGGATTTGATTGTGCTGATTTGTTTGCTTTGCTGCAAGATTTCTCGCGAGACGTTCAAAGGCAGCGAGTTTGCGTCGATCACACCGCGGATGAAGCGCAGGTAACGCGGCATCAATTGTTCCGCATCGTCGGTGATGAAGACTTTCTTGATATACAGTTTTACGCCGTGTTTGGCGTCGCGGTCCCATAAATCGAATGGCGCGCGGGAAGGAATATAGAGCAATAGTGTATATTCGTTGGTGCCTTCGACCTTACTGTGGATATGGGCAAGCGGGTCTTGGAAGTCATGCCCGACGTGTTTGTAGAATTCGTTGTAGTCGTGTTCGGAAATTTCCTGGCGTGCTTTGGTCCATAATGCCGATGCACTGTTAACCGTTTCTTCGTCGACACGGGCAGGAGCGGTTTCATTACCTTCGTCGTCGGTTTCTGCGGGAATTTCTTTATCCATTACGATTGGTAATGAGATATGATCAGAGTATTTTCGAATGATTGAACGCAAGCGCCATTCGTCAAGGAACTCGTCTTCGCTTTCTTTCAGATGCAGAACGATTTCGGTCCCGCGTTGCGGCTTGTCGATCGATTCCAGTGTATATTCACCTTCGCCGGAGGATTCCCAAAGTACGCCTTCTTCATGAGCGGCGCCGGCTTTTCGGGTTTTCAGCGTGACTTTTTCGGCGACGATGAACGACGAATAAAAACCGACGCCGAATTGGCCGATCAGCTCGCTGTCTTTTGCCTGGTCGCCGGTCAATGATTCGAAGAATTGTTTGGTACCGGATTTGGCGATTGTGCCGATATGTTCTTGAACTTCTTGACGGTTCATGCCGATGCCGTTGTCGATAACGGTAATCGTGCGTTTATACTTGTCGAATTCGAGCCGGATTTTTAATTCGCTGTCGCCTTCGTAGATTCCGTCGTTGGATAAAGCTTCGAAACGCAGCTTGTCGGCGGCATCGGATGCATTCGAGATGAGTTCGCGTAAAAAGATTTCCTTGTTACTGTACAAGGAATGGATCATTAGGTGTAGTAAGTGTTTGACTTCGGTTTCAAAGCCTAGAGTTTCTTTTTTTGCTTCAACGGTCATGCTTGAGTGTCCTCTTATCTATTCAAAATAAATTTGCTTTCGATGTGGGGGCGCTTTGATTTTTTTCAAGTCACGAGCTAGACACTTTAGGAACTATGGTTAAAATTGCTACCATGAATCTAAATCTTAAGCCCAAAAAATTTTTGATCGTCGAAGATCTGGCCAATATGCGTAAAGCGATACGTGAATTGCTGTATACACTCGATGTGCAACATATCGTGGAAGTGGCCAATGGTCTGAATGCGATTACCGCGATGAAAAAGGAGCGTTTCGATGTCGTGTTGTGCGATTACAATTTAGGCGAGGGGAAGAACGGACAACAAGTATTGGAAGAAGCCAGGTTTCGTAAATTGTTACCTTGCAGTGCTATATTTATTATGGTAACGGCAGAGCAAAATCAAAGCATGGTTTTGGGTGCTATGGAGAGTAAGCCTGACGAGTATTTGACTAAGCCTTTTAATGGTCAGCAATTACTGATGCGGCTGGAAAGAAACCAAGTCAAAAAAGAGTTTTTCGCCGATATAGAACAGGCAATCGAAGCCGGTAATTATAGCTTAGCGATTCAGCATTGCGATAACAAGCTCCAAGAAGACAACCGGAAAATGCATTTGCATTTGCAGAAAATTCGTGCCGAATTAGCTGTTAATACCGGCGATTTTAAAAAAGCGGAAAGCATTTATCACGAAGTGTTGCTCGCGCGCGAGCTCAGTTGGGCGCGTTTGGGGTTAGGTCTTATCGCTTATTTGCAGTCCGATTATGAATCGGCGACTGAGGTTTTTCAGCAACTAATCGACAGTCAACCGATGATGTTGGAGGCTTATGACTGGTTAGCCAAGGCTCATGAGGCGAGCGGCGATTATTTAACCGCGCAAGCCGCGTTAGATAAGGCCACCAAGATTTCACCGCAGGCTATTTTGCGGCATAAGAAGTTAGCGGCTTTAGCCGATAAAACCGGGCATTTGGAAATCGCCGAAAAAGCTTATCTATCGGCGGTAAATTTAGGCAAGAACTCCGTTCATAAGTCTTCCGGCGATTTTTCCGGGTTGGCCAAGATCTATTCGAAGACCAATAATAGCGCTGCTGCGCTGAGTACACTGAAAGACATGCGCAAACAGTATATCAATGATCCTGAAGCCGAACTTCGCGCAGCGGCATTGGAGACTGAAGTCTATCAGCAAATCGGCGATGAAGAATTGTCGGAGCAGGCTTATCGGACTGCGCAGGATTTGTGCGAAAAATTGGGTGATAACATTCCGAATGACTTGCGCATGGATGTCATTAAAGCGCATTATTTAAAAGGAAATGACGAGTCGGCGAATGCAATACTGGATCAATTGATCAAGAACAATATCGATGACGAACATTTTATCGGCGACGTCAAGACGATGTTGGGTAGTATCGGTAGCGAACACCATGCGGATGCGTTGATTGCACCGATCAAGCAGGCCTTGATCGAAATCAATAACAAAGGTGTGGATTTGTTTAAGCGAGGGAAGCTATTGGAAGCGATGCGGGTTTTTGAAGAGGCGGCCGAGATTATGCCTGAAAACAAAACGATTATGATCAATATGATTAAGATTCTGATTTATGATTTGAAAAAGTCGGGATTTAATCAACACAAACTTGCAAGAGCTCAGGCGTTGATCAAAAAAGCGGCTAAATATGGCGTTAACGCCGACAAAATCGGGAATATGTTGATGCAATTGGAAAAAATGTCTGCCGTGAACGAATCCAAGGTCTAATGTCTACATCCCCTATCAATAATTTTCCGACAATTTTGGCCGCGTCGATTCATGACATCAAAAATTCGTTGTCGACCGTCTGTGAATTAATCGGACAATTAGCCAAGCTTGATGGTGCTGCGGAAACGCCTGAGTTTCGGCAGTTGGAGTTCGAAGCAAGCCGGATGAATAACAGCCTGATGCAATTGTTGATACTTTACAAAATCGATTCTGCGCTGTTTTGTCCGGTGATCGATGAGTATCAGGTCAAAGATATTCTCGATGATGTGGTGGCTCAACAGAGGGGGTTGATGGCTTTGGGCGGTATAGGCTTGACCGTCGAATATGCTGACGACCTATATTGTTATTGCGATAGCGGGTTAATTAATACCGTGCTGATTTCGATCATTGATAACGCCCACCGTTATTGCCGCAAAACGATTGTGTTGTCGGCTTATCAATCCGGCGATTCGGTTTGTTTTCAGGTCGAGGACGACGGTGAGGGGTATCCTGCCGAATTGATTGCGGATTTGTCGCATCCGGTCGCGAATGGGCCGGGTAATACCGGTCTTGGGTTGTTTTTTGCGGCAACGATCGCCGGATTTCATAGTAATGGAGCCAAAAACGGTAGAGTGCGAATCGATAACGATAGTCGTTTTAAGGGGGCTCGCTTCAGATTGTTTCTGCCATAACTTCGGCACCTCCGATCAGTAGGCAGATATGTGTCAGTGTATCCCAAGCATTGCCTTTGGAAGCGCCTTTGATTTGACGGTCAGCTTCTGTGCTCATCAACAGGGCTTTATTCAACTGCGCTAGTTTAAGGCGTTGCTCGGCGCCGAGAATCAATCCTTTTCGGTTTTCCCATACCCGAGCGTTTCTGAGTGCCTGATCTTTGGATAAGCCTTGATATGAGGCGGTTTTAACCGAGATCAGTAAACGGATGTCCCGGGTCAATGCCCATAAAACAAGCGGTTCCGCAGTACCTTCCGACTTCAAGCCTTGCAGCATTTTCAGTGTGCGTGCGGTTTTTCCTGCAAGCACCACATCGCAAAGATTAAAGACATCGTAACGCGAACTATCCGCGACGGCCGATTCGATATCATGTCGGCTGAGTTGTTTGGGGCCGTATAGCACAAAAAGCTTTTCGATTTCCTGCGCGGCAGCCAGCAAATTGCCTTCGACTCGGCCGGCCAATAGGCGCAACCCCTCTCGATCGCCGGATAATCCTTTATTCGTCATTCGTTTTTGCAGCCAGCTAATGAGGTCTTGTCCTGCGGGCGGCCATATTTGGATGATCACGCCGGCATTATCCAAGGCTTGTGCCCATTTGGCTTTTAACGAAGCGCTGTCGAGCTTGCCGGATGTGATTAGTAGCAAGGTATCCTCGGGCAGGCGCGCGCAATATTCGGTCAACGCTTTTGAGCCTTCCGTGCCGGGCTTGCCGGAGGGGAGCCGTAAATCGATGATTTTTTTATCGGCGAAAATACTGAATGAATCGGCGGATTCGCCCAGCGAAGCCCATTCAAAATGTGCATCTACGGTCAACACTTCGCGGTTTTCGAATCCGGCTTTTTTCGCGGAACGTCGCACGGCATCGGCGGCTTCACCCAGTTGCAACGGTTCGTCGCCTGCGATCAAATAAACCGGCGCTAAATTTTTGCTCAGCGCCGCTTCGAGTTGTTCTGCTTTTAAACGCAATGCTTAATGTTTATGGAGTTGGGTTCGTGCGAGGTCGAGAATTGACCGTACCGCTTGCTTGTACATTTCGTTAACAATCACTTGTTCCTCGTTGGCTTGAGCAATGACCGCTTCCTGGTCGTTGTAATATTCCCGGATAATTTCGACCGACTGATTACGGGCCAGCACGGCGCCTTGATTGTCGAGCAGCTCGTATTCCAATTTATAGTTTAATTCGAACTCGTTTGCTTTACCGATGGAGCTTAATGACAACACTCGCCTATCCAGCTTTTCATTCAGTGTATTGATAACCAACTCGGCTTGGCCGGCCGAATCGACAAGGCGCACCGGGGACGATCTCAATGTCCGGGTAAAATGATCGCGCAGATTACCCGA
>SLIO01000260.1 GCA_007135635.1 Methylomicrobium sp.
TACCGTTTACCGTTTACTGCTTTCCGCTCTCACCTTTCAAACAACGCAATCGATTCCACATGCGCGGTTTGCGGGAACATATTCATGACGCCGGCTTTTACCAGTTTAAAACCTAAATCGTTCACCAGCATGCCGGCATCACGGGCTAAGGTTGAGGGATTACACGAAACATATACGATACTTTCGGGCTGCCATTGCTTGAAATGATGCAATACCTCCGATGCGCCGGCCCGTGACGGGTCGAGTAAAATCTTGTTATAACGCTGTTTCGCCCACGGCAAATCGACTATCGCCTTACTCAAATCGGCCGCGTGAAACTCGACATTATCTAGACCGTTCAAGCGGGCATTCTCCCGTGCATGATTGACCAAAGGCAAATCGCCTTCGATACCGACCACTTTCCCTGCGTAACGGGCCATCGGCAAGGTAAAGTTTCCGAGCCCGCAGAATAAATCAAGGACGACATCGTCCGTCGTCAAATCCAACGCTTCGATGACGCGGTTGACCATGAGCCGGTTGATTTCATAATTGACCTGCGTAAACATCGCCGGTCTGAACCGGAATACGATATCGTGATCCGGTAAGGCATAAGTCGGGGTTACCACAGGTTCGCCATCGATCGGCGCGATCGTATCGGGGCCTTTCGACTGCAGACACAAGGTCACATTATGCTTATGTGCAAAAGACCGCATTCGCTCCTTATCCTCGTCGCTCGGCGGCTCCAGCACTCGCATCGCAAGCACGCAATCCTCGTCGCCGATCGCGACTTCGATTTGTGGGATTTTCTCTCTTATCGTCAAGCCGCCGATCATCTCGGACAATGCCATCAAGCGCGTTCCAACCAACGGATGCATAACCTTACAGCTTTCGATCTCGGCTAAAAACGGTTGGCGCTTTTCCCGAAACCCGACGAGTACCCTGCCTTTTTTCGCGACATATTTGACGCCCATGCGCGCCTTACGCCTATATCCCCAATGCGGCCCGTCCAAAGAAGACCATATTTCGGGAATATCGAGCTTGCCAATCCGTTTGAACTGTTCTTTCAATAGCTCTTCCTTGATATGGATTTGCTCGCTTGAAGCGACATGCTGAAAACTGCAGCCACCGCATACATCATAATGCGGGCATTCGGCCTCGACGCGGTACTCGGCCTTGCTCAATAGATTGACTATTCTGCCTTCGGCGAAATCGCGGCGAATGTCGGTATAGACAAATTCAAGTTCCTCGCCCGGTAAGGCAGCGTCGATAAACACCGCCTTGCCGTCTACATGTGCGACACCTCGACCGTCATGCGTCAGCGAATCGATTAGGGTTTTAACAGGGGTGTCCGGTAATTTTTTACGTTCCCTTTTTCTGCCCGCCATGCTTATTTTTGTCTCCAACTGCCGTTCGGCATTTGATACCACCAGCCGGACTGGGCATTACTGACCCAGCGCGCAGCAAACGTCGATTTGATCTGTGCAAACCAGTTGGGTTGACCATTGGCATTCGCGATGGCCTGGTAAAGCTGATTACGATCGGCATTCTCGGCCGCCACTAAGCGATTAACCTGTGTTCTATCGCGCAACGGCACGGCAGAAGGATCTCTAACAACTAACAGGCCGTCCGAACCAATACCGATATAGCCTGCATCATAAAAAGGTTTCAATCCTGTAAATCGGCTTTGCATCGAAGCGGTTAGTCGCCTGATTTCGGGTGAGTCGATCGAGAGATCGGCTTGCTGGGCATGAGCCGGCGCAATCACGACATTCAACACCCCATCTATTACTTGATAGAAAGCGATTCGCCAATCCGACAAACTAGTACTGGGACTCTCAGGCGAATCGGTTGATTGCTGTATATCCCTGATGATTTGATCCGCCGCTTTTTCTGCAGCAGCGGCAGGAAAGTAGATATTAATCGTCACGCAAGCCGTTAACAGCAAGGCGCCGATGACTGATATTTTTTTCATGTTTGACTCCGGTTACTCAATGACTATGTCGTCCGACGCCATCGTAATGCGTTTCAGACGCTCCAATAAAACGTTCCAATCAACTCGGGGATTATACCCCATTACATCGATTCTCGGCAGGCCGCCGCCTTTGACGATGTAATAACCCTGTTCGGCCGGCTCCGTGCCGGTCAACTGGCATACGCCATTGTGCAAATAGCAACCGATGCCGAGGCTTTCGTAACCGAAGGTTTCGAAAAAGCCTAAAAAAGTTCTTGAAATCAAATCGGTGGCACCACCTCCGCCGATACTGGCTAAATTCTCGACTGCAGTTTGGCTTATTCGGCGCCTCGAATCGTCATTATCCGGTGTGCCTAGCCATGCAAAAAAAGTCACCGGCTGCCAATTTTCCAGATAGAGTTCGCGGACAAAACCGGATAAGCGTCCTTCAATGCCGCCGAATTTAAATTTGCTCGTCAATTGCGCCAGATCAAGATTTTCTATTTCTACCGAACCAAAGAATTGAGAAAATTCACTGAATAAACCGGAAGATGCCAGTTGACTGATCGTAATCCGGCCGTCGAACACATCGATCGTCAACTCGCCATCCAAGGTGAGTTTATTATCCCGGTAATCGACGCCGGGAATCTTGCCGCTAATCGTTCCGCTCATCGGCGTCCAGTCCAATGCTTGCGTCAACCGTTCTAATGAAATAGCTTCCAATTCGCCGATAAAAAACAGATCGTGATCGTCATTATCGCGTGCAGTCCAGTCGAAACGTTCGATAGTGAGTGCTCCGCCAAGCAAGGGCAATCGTGTTTTATTTAACAGGCGAATCGAGGTCGCTTCAGTCAAAAAAGAGACTTTAGCCGAGCCGACCGGCACATTACCTAACTGCAACTGTTGCCAAGCAAAGACCGATGGCTTAGAAGGACCTTCCCGAGCGGACCAATGGAGCGACCCAATACCTCCGGCTAAGGCTAAACGCGCTTTACTATCGCTTAACTTCAAATCGCTCACATCGACAGCCAAATCGAGTGGCGCATGATTTTTTATCGAAGCGTCGGCGCTTAAACGTCCGGACAGACTCATACCTTCTGCCTGCGTACCCAAAAGAATCGAATCGAGATAAGTATCGAAGACAGACTTCAAATTTTCCGCATGGACGAAAAACCGTCCCTGCTCGAGACTCAATGAAGGAATCGTTTCGACCAGACCGCTACCGGTCAGTTCGACTACACCGGGATGACGGAAATCGACATGCACGATATCCACAAGGCGCGAGTCCATATGCCAAGTCCCCGCACTATTGATCGTCACTGTTTCAGACGGAAGTTCGATGAACCAAGGTTCGATATACAGTGCGCCTTTTGAAAATTCACAGCGGCTGAACCATTGCCAATTACCCGCCACCAAATTCGCACGAAAAGACCAAGCCGTATCAATGCCTTCAACGGCAATACTGCCATCTGTAGCCTGTCCGGACAAATCATTCAGACGGGCATGGGCGGAAACTTTGTCCAATTCGATTCCGGGTCCCTCAGCAGTAACATCGATATCGGCATGTCCTTCGCCTATTTGAAAATCATCAGAATCGATAAACGGCTTGACCAATGCGCTTTGCAAGCCGCGCGATTTAAACTGAAGCACCCAGCGCTCATCTTCAACCGAGGCATGCACGGCAATTTCGCCGCCGCCGGCTTTGAGCCGTTCGATGCGTACCTCACTACGGCGGGGACCGATACTGAAACGAAAATCGAAAACCGGCGACTGCAGTAAAGCACTGTTGAGTTCCGCACGGCCTTTTAAACAATGAATTTCATCGTCACGCCAACTAAAATCCGAGCACTCGATACCGACAAATTTAATTTCATCGAAGGGCTCAGGAAGACGGATAGATTGCACCGATAACATAACGCTTTGAGACGGGGACGCCAAATGAGACAAACGAAACTCAATGCCTTCAAGTCTCCAACCTTCCGCTTCGAGCGTAGCTATCCTCAGTCCAACTAAATCCAGCGCCTTTACCGTTGACGACATCAACAAACACGCGGCAATTCCGAGCGCTTTCATTTTGCATGCCGGTCCGGTGTGCGCACCAATCAACCCGGAAAAACACCGGTCGAAAGATAACGGTCGCCGCGGTCGCATATAATCACGGCAATCACGGCATTTTCGACTTCGACGGACAACCTCAATGCGGCGGCTACGCCCCCCCCCGAAGATACGCCGGCAAAAATACCTTCCTCGGTCGCCAGCGCCCGCATCGTGATTTCGGCGGTCGTTTGATCGACTTCAATGATTCTATCGACACGGCTTTGATCATAAATTTTCGGCAAATATTCCTTCGGCCAGCGTCGAATACCGGGAATTTTCGAATCACCTTCCGGCTGAACGCCGACGATTTGTATAGCGGGATCTTGTTCCTTTAGATAGCTCGATGTCCCCATGATCGTTCCGGTCGTGCCCATCGAACTCACAAAATGCGTGACACGGCCTTCGGTATCGCGCCAGATTTCAGGACCTGTGCCTTCATAATGAGCGCGCGGATTGTCAGGATTGGCAAACTGGTCGAGAATTCGACCTTGGCCTTCACGCTCCATATGTCTAGCCAAATCGATTGCGCCTTCCATGCTCGATGCGGCCGGCGTCAAAATGATCTCGGCGCCATAAGCCTTCATCGACGCCCGACGTTCCTCGCTCATGTTATCCGGCATAATCAAGGTCATTTTATAACCTTTGATTGCCGCGGCCATGGCCAATGCGATGCCGGTATTGCCGCTGGTTGCCTCGATCAATCGGTCGCCCGGCTTGATCTCACCGCGTGCTTCGGCATGCTTGATCATGCTCAGCGCTGGCCTATCCTTGACCGATCCGGCCGGATTATTGCCTTCTAACTTGGCTAAAATGATATTCGACGTTTGTCCGGGCAAACGCTGTAATTTAACCAGTGGGGTATTGCCGACACAGCTTTCTATTGTTTTAAATGTCATGACTCGATTGTCCCAAATAAAGTAATTGCGCTAAGTAAAACAACGCTCAAAAGAACACGAATAAAGCTAAACTGCGAAAGACGGCTCAATCGGCATTTCGAATGTGAATGTACTGTATCCAATAATTTTGGATTAATTGGTTTATATTTTTTACCTGAACTTTACTGTGAAAGTTCGCAGTTTTGCATTCCTTATCTAATTTTTCGATATGCAAAACA
>SLIO01000498.1 GCA_007135635.1 Methylomicrobium sp.
GGGCGTCGAAGCGAAACCGCTCAACGCCGAGTTCGGCGAAGAAAAGCCCAAGAGCGTCGCGTTCATCATCGAAGATTTGTGTATTGGTTGCACCAAATGCATTCAAGCCTGCCCGGTCGATGCGATACTGGGCTCCGCGAAGATGATGCATACCGTAATAGTCGATGAATGCACTGGCTGCGAGCTGTGTGTAGACCCTTGCCCTGTCGATTGCATCGTTATGGAACCGATCCCCGAAGACCTTAACAACTGGCAATGGCCGGAACCGGTAAAGAAATATGCTTAAAACCTGGCGCTTTCATGGCGGCTTGCGCTTGCCCGCACATAAACACCTATCGGCACACCGACCGATCGTCAACGCCGAACTACCGAAACAACTGATTTATCCTTTGCAACAACGACCAGGCGTGCAACTCAAGCCGACCGTCGTCCCTGGCGAAACCGTGTTGCGCGGTCAAATCATCGCCGATTCCGATCATTTCCTCGCAACCCCGCTTCATGCAGCAAGCTCGGGTACCGTTAAAGCAATTGAAGATCGCATCATACCTCATCCTTCCGGATTATCAGACCAGTGCATCATCATCGACACCGACGGGCGCGATGAAGCATTGACATCTGAACGCGTTGCCGATTATCGCCTAGAGCCCGCATCGTCACTACGTACTAAAATTCGCCAAGCCGGCATTGTCGGCCTAGGTGGCGCAGCTTTTCCTACCTCGATCAAATTAAACCCGGGGCCGCAACGCCATATCGACACGCTCATTTTGAACGGCGCGGAGTGCGAACCCTATATCACCTGCGACAATGTTTTGATGCAAGCCGAGCCGGATGTTGTCGTTCAAGGCGCGCTGATTTTGATGCATGCACTGCAAGTCGGCAATGGCATTATTGCTGTCGAAGATCACATGACCGAAGCGTTTCAGGCGTTATCGAGTGCCATTGAACAATCCAAAGATCTCCGTCTTACGGTGATCAAAATCCCGGCTCTTTATCCGACCGGCGGCGAAAAACAATTAATACGCGTCGTCACAGGAAAAGAAACACCGTCAGGCGGTATTCCTGCCGATGTAGGCGTGATTTGTCAAAACGTCGGCACGGCAGCTGCCGTCTACAACGCCATCTGCCGTGGCCTGCCGTTAACCGAGCGTGTCGTGACCGTCACCGGCCAAGGCGTAAAACAACAGCAAAATATGCGTGCGCGCATCGGCACACCGATCAGTGATTTGATCAAACAATGCGGCGGCTATCAAGACACCGTAGAGCGCTTGATCATGGGCGGCCCCATGATGGGCTTCGCACTACCCGAAGACGACATACCGATCATCAAAGCCACCAACTGCATATTGGCCGCAGCGGGTTCCGAAGTCGCCACAAGCAAAGAAACCCGGCCTTGCATTCGCTGCGGCGATTGCGCGAAAGCCTGTCCGGTCGATTTGCTGCCGCAACAGCTTTACTGGCATAGCCGTGCCGGCAATCTGGAGAAATGCAAAGACTTTAGCCTATTCGATTGTATCGAATGCGGTTGTTGCGAGGTTGTTTGCCCAAGCCAGATACCATTGGTGCAATATTACCGGGCCGCTAAATCTAAAACCATTGCCAAAGCAAAAGAGGCCGAAAAAGCGGCAATCGCGAAACGCCGGCACGACTTCCTTCTTGAACGCAAGGCTCGTGAACAGGCCGAAAGAGCCGAACGTTCTCGCCGCAAAAAAGAAGCCTTGGCCAAACTAAAAGCTGCCGAAACCGCCACCGAAGGAGCGGAATAAATGAAATTTTCAACTGTCATGTCGCCGCACCTTCAACCTGTCAATAGTGTTGACCGGGTCATGCTGCAAGTCTTGTTGGCCTTAATTCCCGGTATTGCCGCGATGACTTGGTTTTTCGGCATCGGCGTCTTAATCAACATTGCGTTGGCGGTTATTGCTGCACTGCTTGCCGAAGCATCGATTCTGGGCCTACGCGGCCGGCCGATTAGTGCGACACTCAAAGACTTGAGCGCTGTCGTAACAGCCGTGCTGCTGGCGATATCACTGCCGGTTATTGCACCATGGTGGATTACCGTGGTCGGCAGCTTGTTCGCGATTGTGATCGCCAAACATTTATACGGTGGCTTGGGTTACAACCCATTCAATCCGGCAATGGTAGGTTATGTCTTTCTATTGGTCTCCTTTCCAATGCAGATGACCGCTTGGCTAGCGCCTGTCGAGCTAAGCTCGGTTGCATTGACCGAAATCGACTGGCTCAAATTGATTTTTCTCGAACAACTACCCGATAGCGTCAATTTCGATGCGGTCACGATGGCCACACCGCTGGATAGCGTCAGAACTCAACTGGGGCTAGGCAGATCGGTACCGGAAATACAAACCGATTCCGCTTTCGGTTTTATCGCAGGAAAAGGCTGGGAGTGGGTAGCCGGAGGCTATTTGCTTGGCGGGCTCTGGCTCCTCTGGCGAAAAATCATCGGCTGGCAAATCCCAATCGGACTGCTGCTTGGACTCGGTCTATTCGCAAGCATCTGTTATGCGATCGACAGCAACCAGTTTGCCTTGCCGAGTTTTCATTTGTTAGCTGGCGCGACGATGCTGGGCGCTTTTTTTATCGCAACTGATCCGGTAACCGCTGCCACATCGGTTAATGGCCGGATTATTTACGGACTGTTAATCGGTTCTTTGGTTTATATTATTCGTGTTTGGGGAGGCTACCCGGACGCCATGGCCTTCGCGGTTTTATTGGGTAACTTAACGGCTCCGGCAATAGACTATTTCACGCAGCCTCGCGTCTTCGGTCAAAAAACATGAACTCCATTATTAAAAATACGTTTTCGGCTGCCACGATATTGGGCATTTTTTCGTTACTGGGCCTGGGTTTAACCTCTTTTACCTTTCATAAGACCGAAACCAAGATACAGGAGAATGAACGGCTAGCCTTACTCACCAACTTAAAAGCCGTGATCCCCGAGTCGCTTTACGACAACGACATCGTCAATGATACGCTCGAAGTGACAGACCTCAACCAGGACTCCACAAAACCGGCAGTCATTTATCGCGCCCGAAAAAAAGGCGAGCCGGTCGCAGCGATCATGACAGTGGTGACGCCTTTCGGTTACAGCGGCAATATCACCCTTTTGGTAGCGGTCAAAACCGACGGCACCCTTACCGGCGTTCGCACTATTGCTCATCGCGAAACGCCGGGGCTGGGCGATAAAATTGAAATCGAGCGTAGCGACTGGATTTCATCATTCGACGGCAAATCTCTCGACAACCCTAGCGACACACAATGGGCCGTCAAACGCGATAGCGGCTATTTCGATCAACTAACCGGCGCGACCATTACTCCTCGCGCGGTTGTAGGGGCTGTTAAAAACGCATTGCTTTATTTCAAGCATAACCAGGCCCGGATTTTTTCAACGACAGAATCGACTCCCGAAGGAGGAAATTAATGTTCTCCGAATACAGCAAAATCGTCAAGGACGGCTTATGGCTCAATAATCAAGCCTTCGTCGCATTACTCGGCCTGTGCCCGTTGCTGGCCGTAAGTAATACGGTCATTAACGGTCTTGGCCTAGGCCTTGCCACGACGATGACATTAGTATTTTCTAACACGATCATCTCGCTGATCCGTAATTTCGTCCCCGACGAAGTCCGCTTACCGGTGTTCGTACTGGTCATCGCCAGCGTGGTCACGATGATCGAGCTCGCGATGAACGCCTGGTTCTTCGGTCTCTATAAAATCCTCGGTATTTTCATTCCGTTAATCGTAACTAACTGCTCGATCATCGGCCGGGCCGAAGCATATGCCTCAAAGCAACGTGCCGACAAGGCTTTTTTAGACGGCCTATCGATGGGGCTTGGCTTTACCTTTGCCCTAGTGACGCTCGGAAGTCTGCGTGAAGTCATCGGCTCGGGAACTTTATTCACGAAGGCCGAATTGATGTTCGGCGAGGCCGCTACGACTTGGCAAATCGATGTGATAACCGATTATTCCGGCATGTTGCTGGCGATTTTACCGCCCGGCGCATTTATCGGCCTCGGCTTGCTGATCGCATTAAAAAACATTATCGATACCAAGATTAAACAGCGTAAACCGGCCCACATTCAGATTCCGATTCAAGCCGCCCAGGAACAGTGAACCAATCCAAACGTCAGGCAATTTTCGACAAACTAGCGGCAGCGATACCTGAACCGACTACCGAGCTAGCATACTCGTCGCCTTTCGAACTGCTTATCGCTGTCGTATTGTCGGCCCAAGCCACCGACAAAGGCGTCAACAAGGCCACTGCACAGTTATTCCCAATCGCTAATACACCCGAATCGATTTTGAACCTAGGCGAAGACGGCTTAAAAGAACATATTAAGACAATCGGTCTGTTCAACAGCAAAGCTTCGAATATCATTCAATTGTGTCGCCAAGTGCTGGAAAAACACAACGGTCAGGTTCCGCAAACCCGAGATGAGCTCGAAGCGTTACCCGGCGTCGGACGCAAAACGGCGAACGTCATTTTGAATACCGCTTTCGGCCATCCGACGATTGCAGTCGACACACATATTTTCCGAGTCTCGAACAGAACACGTATCGCCCCAGGAAAAAACGTGCTCGATGTCGAACGAAAACTGGACAAATTTGTCCCTAAAGCCCACAAAAAAGATGCGCATCATCTGCTGATCCTACACGGCCGATATACTTGCACCGCAAGAAAACCGAAATGCCCGCATTGCATCATCGCCGACCTCTGTGAATTCAAGGAGAAAAGTGTTTAAATCTATTTCACCATAAAGATCATGAAGAACAAGAAGTTAATTCAATAGGTTATTCTGCCTATGAAAATCATTGTTGCCCCTAAAAGGTTGTTCAAAATTTTAGGACAAATCATTAAAAAACTAAATGAACTTCATGTGTTTCATGGTTAAACCGCTGAATTTAGGTTAAAGATTAAGGGGCAATTAAGTTACAAATACGACTAACTGCTAACTATTGACCCTGCAAAAAGTCATTGTATCCTTATCAAAAATAGCGGCTCTATGTGAAATTGAATGGGTTGATAGTTGTCCGTCATTATTCCGTTCGTCCTGAGCCCTTCGGCTTTGCTCAGGAGAGCCCTGTCGAAGGGCGAATGGAATAATGACTCACAGCGGA
>SLIO01000434.1 GCA_007135635.1 Methylomicrobium sp.
ATAAAATAGCTGAAAAAATCTCGAAGGCGTGATTGATGCGAAACACTACCAACAATATGGGATCATAACGAAACCGCTACAGGCATTTAAAATATGGCTCGGGGATGGGACTGGAACCCCGCAACCGCGCTGATTAAAAATCAGTGATATCAGTTCCTATTCTCTCGAGCTGCGATCAAAATGAATATTGCTTTTAATGGTTTCGCCACTTCTTTGATATCATCGTAAAGCTGACATTGGACTCAATAAAGCATTAAGCTCAATTGACAGCTCATGGCCGAAAGCTGATACTTTCAAGCCCAAGGGCTCGTCAATCGTTTGGCTACTCCCTTTATACTCAAAAATTAGCTAACTTTATTAAGGTATGGGGTGTGGCTAGCGAGGATGTCGGCAGCAGGGATAGCTGCCGTCAAGCCCCCATGGAGGGGTTCACGGCGGTCCTCGATAGACACATCCCATACCTTAATTCTTAGCCGGTTTTTCAATCAAAAGGGAGTAAGCGGAATTCGTCCTTGTCATCGCCGTCCGAAGTTTTCACTCTCTTGTGTTTGGTCGCCGTTACCTAACGTTGCTTTTCCTGCGCGTTCCGCTGTCCCGATAGCGCACATCCTTGTGCTTTCATGCGTTGTTTAGCGGATGTCGATCGAACCGGTGTTCGCGACAGAATTACGGCCAATCGCTTGCGTGTTGGTCAATGTGTTTTTCGATGCATTGATCAGCGTCGATTTCTCGACTTTAGAGCCGACGACGCTGATCGATCCGGTGCTGGCGGCGCTGTTGCGGCCTATCGCTTGTGTGTTTGTCAACGTGTTTTTAGAAGCGTTGATTAATGTTGATTTTTCGATTTTCGAGCCTTCGGCCATGGCTGTGCCGGCTACGATTGACATTAAAACGACTGCTGCAAAAGATACTGTTTTCATGATGGTTTCCCCTTGATTATTGCTGGTGTGGTTCGTTCAAGCGTTTCGTTGAACTTGGGTACAGTATCCCGATTTTCGGAGAAAAAGGCGGTGACCGAGTCACGCCAATTGTGTGATTTATTCACTGCCCGACGAAGTGAACGAGTAACGTTCGTTGAATGCGCAACTCGTCCGCCCCGGTTTGCTTAGTTTTTCCTATGTGTCAAGTTTCCGGCGTGCAAGCCGCATTCTTTCTTTGTGGCGTCTTCCCACCACCAGCGGCCGGCGCGTTCGTGTTGATTCGGCAGTACCGGCCTTGTGCAGGGTTCGCAGCCGATGCTGATGAAGCCTTTCTCGTGCAGTTCGTTGTAGGGCACTTGATAGGCTTCGATATGATCCCAGACCTGCGCGGAGCTCCAGTTAGCCAACGGATTGAATTTGATTAATTGGTGTTCGGGAGTCGAGAAAGCCGTGTCGATTTGTATTTCCGGCAAATCTTGGCGTGTACCGACGCTTTGATCCTTGCGCTGGCCGGTGATCCAGGCATCCAAATGAGCAAGTTTGCGTTTTAATGGTTCTACTTTGCGGATGCCACAGCATTCTTGATGACCGTCCCGATAAAAGCTGAACAAGCCTTTAGCCTTGATCATCTCGTCCAAGATCGCATGGTCCGGCGTCAACAATTCGATTTGAATGCCGTAATGCTCACGCACTTTTTCGATGAAACGATAAGTTTCCGGATGCAGGCGTCCGGTATCCAGGCTGAACACTTGAATATCGGAGCGAATCTTGACGGCCATGTCGATGAGGACCACATCTTCGGCGCCGCTGAACGAAATTGCGATATTATCGAATTGTTCCAGCGCGGCCTTAAGAATTTTTCGGGGTTTTTGTCCCTGCAGTTCGGCCTGCAGGGCGGTGATGTCGAATGAGGTCATGATTGACTTTTTGGGTTAAATTCCGGTTATTGTTGTGAAAAATAATGCGCTAAAAACGCGTCGAAAGATAAGTTGTCGCTTTGTTCCTTTTCGAGTTGTTTGGCGATAGACTCTTTTGCCATTTCTTGGAAGGCACGGGTATTTTGCTGATCCAGCTTTTGGCTGCGAAAGTTTTTGGCATGTTCGACCGAGGTCTTCAATGCATAGGTTGCAAATGGCATTTGTGTTTCGCTCATGCCGCGTAAAATTCTTGCGGACGGTGTCAAATCCGGGTTTTCAATCGCTTTTCTTTGGGTCGCCAATGCAACGCTATAAGGTTTTTTGGGATCGTTAGCGTCCAAAAGTGCACAAACCGGTTCCATGTCGGCAAGGATTTCTTCGGCCCAATCTTTGAGCGGTAACCTCCGGTCGAGTTTATCAAGTACGAGGCCGGGTTGACGGCCGAGATGGGCAACTGCAAGCTGATTGGCGTTATTGAGAATGAACTGCCGCGAATCGTTGGGCGGGCTGTCTTGCAATAGGCAGGTCAGCATGAAGGCCTCAATGAAATGTGCGGTGTCATCTTTTATGCCAAGGGGGCTAAACAAGTCTAGATCCAGCGATCGTAATTCGATATAGCGAACCCCACGCCGTTTGAGCGCTAGAGTCGGCTTTTCGCAGGAGTTAGCGATTTGCTTGGGCCTGACGGTGCTGTAAAATTCGTTTTCGATTTGTAAAATGTTGCTGTTTAACTGACGGTATTCGCCGTCGACCTTAACGCCTATTTTTTCATAGTCCGGGTAGAGTGTGTTGATGGCTTGGCTTAGGCTGTCGACATAACCGGCTAGCGAGTTGTAGTCGATTTGCAGCGAAGCCTGGTTTTTGCTCTTATAGCCGATGTCGCTCATTCTGAGCGAAGTGGCGTAAGGGTGGTATAAAGTATGGCGGTCGAATTCGTCGAACTGGGCCATCATGTACGGACGGCTTTTAAAGAATTTTTTGCATATCGCAGGCGACGCGCCGAATAAATAGAGGATCAACCAGCCTTGGCGGTGCAGGTTTCTGATCATGCCGAAATAGCCGTCCGCGATGTATTGATCTAGGCTCGACGATGATTTTTCCAAGTCGTGTAGTTTGCTCCACAGAACTTCCGGTACCGAATAGTTAAAATGGATGCCGGCAATAGCCTGCATGGTTCGACCGTAACGGTACCAAAGTCCTCGGCGGTAAATGTGTTTCATGCGGCCGATATTGGAGCTGCCGTATTCGGCGATCGGTACGCTTTCGTCGCCGTCGATGCCGCACGGCATGCTCGCGGCCAACAGGATTTCGCCGTCGAGATGATCGTAAACGAATTGATGAATCGTGTTTAAATAATTCAGCGTTTCTTTGATATCCTTAAACGGCGGCGTGATGAACTCGAGCAAGGCTTCGGAATAGTCCGTCGTGATATACGGGTGCGTTAGGGCAGATCCTAAAAATGACGGATGAGGCGTGTGCGCAATAACGCCGTTATTGGCGATTCTGAGGCTTTCTTTTTCAATGCCTTTGAGGCCGTTTTTTAATGAATTTTCAAAGCCGTTGTCGACTAATAAATTAAAACGCGCCGGTAAATGATGGTGCAATTGAGTCATAGTAGGGGCGTTTATCGCCCGTGAGTCCGAAGAAAATCGGATCATTATAAAGGTTTAACAGAATTGAATAAATATTATCGTGGACAGGGGTTGTTATATGCCGGATAAGCCGATCGATGTGCTAAAAACGGTGTTCGGGTACGATCGTTTCAGGGGGCAGCAACAGGCCGTGATTGATGATTTGCTGGCCGGACGCGATGCCTTGGTGTTGATGCCGACCGGTGGTGGTAAGTCGTTGTGTTATCAGATCCCGTCATTATTGAGGCCGGGCGTCGGCATTGTAATTTCGCCGCTGATTGCGTTGATGCAAGATCAGGTCAGTGCGCTGCATCAATTGGGTGTCAAAGCGGCTTTTTTGAATTCGACCTTGACCCCCGAGGAAGCTCGGTCTATTGAAAACAAGCTGCGCGACGGTCAATTGGATTTGCTTTATATCGCGCCGGAGCGGCTGAATTCGGCGCGCACATTGACTTTATTGGATAGTTTGAATATTGCGCTGTTCGCGATCGACGAGGCGCATTGTGTGTCGCAATGGGGGCACGATTTCCGCGCAGACTATCTGAAATTGTCGATGTTGCATGAGCGTTATCCGACTATTCCTCGCATTGCCTTGACTGCGACCGCCGACGAACGAACCCGGCAGGAAATCATCAGCCGGCTAGCGCTCGACCGCGCGAGGCTATTCGTTAGCAGTTTCGATCGGCCGAATATTCGTTATCGTATCGTCCAAAAGCAAAACGCCAGGCAGCAATTGCTGCAGTTTATCCAAACCGAACATGCCGGCGATGCCGGAATTGTTTATTGCTTATCGCGCAAGAAAGTCGAATCGACCGCCGAATGGCTGCAAACTAAAGGCATCCACGCACTGCCTTATCATGCCGGGATGGATAACGCGGCGAGACAGCAACATCAACATCGGTTCTTGATGGAAGAAGGCCTGGTCATTGTGGCGACGATCGCATTCGGCATGGGCATCGACAAACCCAATGTACGTTTTGTCGCGCATCTGGATTTGCCGAAAAGCATCGAGGCCTATTATCAGGAAACCGGACGCGCCGGGCGCGACGGCTTGCCGGCCAATGCCTGGATGGCTTACGGCCTGCAGGATGTCATTACGTTGCAGCAAATGCTAGCCAATTCCAATGCCGATGAGAGTCATAAACGGCTTGAATATCACAAGCTCGATGCGATGCTGGCGTTGTGCGAGGAAGTCGGCTGCCGCCGCCGGGCTTTATTAAGTTATTTCGGCGATCAATTATCTGATGATTGCGGTAATTGCGATACTTGTTTGGAACCGGTCAAGACATGGGACGGCACGGTCGCCGCTCAGCAAGCCTTATCCTGCATTTATCGAACCGACCAGCGTTTCGGTGTCAATTATTTAATCGATGTGCTGGTCGGCAAAGCAACCGAACGGCTCAAACATTTCGGTCACGACCGGCAATCGACCTTCGGCATCGGTAAGGATATCGACGAAAAACAATGGCGTTCGGTATTTCGGCAATTGGTCGCGAAAGGTTTGGTGACGGTCGATATCGAAGGCCATGGCTCGTTGCGTCTGGATGAATCGTGCCGTTCGGTGCTGCGCGGCGAGCGGCAA
>SLIO01000208.1 GCA_007135635.1 Methylomicrobium sp.
CCCTGTCGCAAGGTTGGCGACTCGATGCATTGCCCGGCGTCGAGCTCGGGCGCGTTAGCCTGGATGGCTCAAACCAATTGATCACACGCGCGCCAGATGGGCAAAGCCGAGGCGTCGAGATCAGAAAGGGCGGCATTCGGCTGGATGCCGATAGCCGTATTAATGGAACACCCGGAACGTTGAGCGCGGTCGGATGGGCGCAATCCTTTCATCAAGTTCGCGCCGAATTAAATCTGCCGCCAGGCTGGCGCTTGATTGCCGCCGGCGGTGTCGATAATGTGCCGGATTCGTGGCTGTCGCGTTGGACTTTGCTCGATTTGTTTTTAGTGCTGATCGCAGCACTCGCGGCGCTGCGGCTATGGGATGTTTATAGAGGCGCGTTAACTTTACTGACCTTGGTATTGATCTGGCATGAACCGGGTGCGCCGCAATGGGTGTGGCTCAATATACTGGCGGCGGCGGCTTTATTGAAAGTATTGCCGGAAGGCCGGTTTCGTAGCGTGGCCGGTGCTTACCGCAATGTTTCTTTGGCTGTATTGGTGCTGATTGCGATACCGTTTATGGTCGATCAAGTGCGCATCGGTCTATATCCGCAATTGGAAAAACCGTGGCAGACGATTCAAAGCTTACATTACGAGCGTCCCGATGCCGGCGCGACGCCTGAAATGGCCGATGAATTGATGATGATGGAAGCGCCGTCCCTGGATGCGGTGCGCAAAAAGGCGCGAAGCGCCGCCGGCATCGCCGCGCAAGCCGTGCCTTCGGCCGCACCGCAAAAGCGGCTTTCCGAACGCACCGATCCGAATGCAAAAATCCAAACCGGCCCCGGTTTGCCGCAATGGCAATGGCATAAAATCAATTTGAGCTGGAACGGCACCGTGGGCCCCGAACAACAGATTCGTTTGTGGTTTTTGTCACCGGCCGTCACGATGTTTTTGAATTTCCTCAGAGTTGCTTTGATTGCGCTATTGGCTTTGGCGATGCTTAATCGCATGCCTGCAAGGTTCAAATTGCATCGTTCGGTAGCAGGACTGTTGTTTTTTATCGCATTGCCGATGCTGACGATTCCTACCGAACCGGCATATGCGGCGTTTCCCGATCCGGCGCTGCTCGAAGAATTGCAAAACCGGCTCCGGCAATCGCCGGATTGCGTGCCGGACTGCGCCGGCATATCGCTGATGAGGCTCGCGATTTCCGACAAGGAACTGGCGATCGACCTGGAAATCCATGCGCGGAATAAAGTCGCTGTGCCGTTACCTGGATATTACGAGCAATGGTATCCGAACACGGTCAGCATAGACGGCGAACCGGCAAAAGCGTTGTATAGCCTTAATAACGGCTTATGGCTTGCACTGGACGCCGGCTTGCATCGGGTTGTGATGAAAGGCGCGGCGCCGACACTCGCAAAATTTACCGTGCCGTTACCATTGAAACCGAAGCGCGCCGAATTGGCGGTCAGCGATTGGCAGGTTTTCGGCGTTCATGAAAACGGTCTGACCGACGATCAACTTCAGTTTTCCCGAATAGCACAAACCGAAGCAGTAACGGAAAAAGCCGCATTCGATCCGGGCATCTTGCCGTCGTTCGTTAGAATTGAACGGACTTTACAATTAGGCTTGGATTGGCGCGTCGAGACCCGCGTCGTCAGAGTCTCGCCATCCGGTTCTTCAATCGTCTTGGCCGTACCGCTGCTTGACGGGGAATCGGTGATTACCGGCGGCGTACGTGTCGAAAAGGGCAAGGCTTTGGTCAATATGACCACTACGCAAAGCGTCATGCACTGGGAATCGGTGCTGAAAAAAACGGAACACATTGAATTGAGTGCCGAACAAACCGACCAATGGATCGAAGTCTGGCGCGCCGATGTGAGTCCGGTTTGGCATATCGAAACGGCAGGCATCGCAATGATGCATCAAGATAAACGCGGTTATTGGCTGCCCGAATGGCGGCCTTGGCCCGGTGAGCAGGTCGTGTTGACGGTAAGCCGACCCGAACCTGCACCAGGCCAAACACTGACAATTGAGAGCAGCCGCTTGAATTTGACTCCGGGAAGCCGCGGCCGCAATGCGCAATTGGAGCTTGCTGTGGATAGCTCGCTCGCCGTGCAACATACGATTCAACTCCCCGAACAGGCCGTATTGGAGGCGGTCACGATCAACGGCCAATCCCGCCCGATCCGGCAAAAAGACCGTGAAGTGGTGTTGCCGATCGATCCGGGCAAACAGCAAGTCGTCTTGAACTGGCAGGAGTCGGTACCGATGTCGAGCCTGCTAGAGTCGTCCCGAGTCGACTTGGCCTTGCCGAGCGTCAACAGCAACATACACGTCACGTTGGGCGAGGATCGCTGGGTACTGATGACGATGGGGCCGCGTTTCGGACCGGCGGTGTTAATCTGGGGCGTGCTGGTGGTGATCGTGATCGTCTCGTTCGGCCTGGGTAAAGTTACATTGACGCCACTGAAAACCCGGCACTGGCTGTTGCTGTTGATCGGCTTGAGTCAAATACCGGTGTTGTCGGCACTGATCGTTGTGCTCTGGCTGGTCGCATTGGGGCTTCGCAAAGAACGACCGGCGCAATCGACCAAGACCTTCAATGCCGCGCAAGTCGGTCTCGGGCTTTTGACGTTACTATCGTTGATGTTGTTATTCTGGGCCGTCGAACAGGGACTCCTGGGCACGCCGGACATGCAGATTACCGGTAACCAATCGAGCGCCTACCGTCTGAATTGGTACCAGGACAGAAGCGCCGAGTTACTGCCGACCGCAACCGTCGTATCGGTTCCGCTGATGGTCTACCGCCTGCTGATGCTGGCCTGGTCGCTCTGGCTTGCAGTTGCATTATTAAACTGGCTGAAATGGGGTTGGACTTGTTTCTCGTCGAACGGGCTATGGAAAAGGGATATCGTCAAGCTGGAATCGCCGTTGGATTTAGGGCATCGGGAGGAGAATAGTAAATTGTGAGTAGTGAGCAGGAAGTAGTGAATAGTAAATGGTGAATCGTGAATGGAGTCCTTTGTGGGAGCGCCCCCCAGATCGTCCCTCACCTAACGCTAGGTGAGGGAAAGCCGGTAAGCTTGGGTGACAATAAATGCTATCGAAGTCACATGGGGCAAGATTCTTCTACTGCGGGACGGGTTATAAAACCCGTCCCGCACGTTTAGCTTAAGTTGAAATCTGGTCGAAACGTTCCATTGATGCGTTGCTTAGCGCCACGAATATCAAGCATAAAAGGTGTGAAAATGACTCATGAAGATTACATGCGCCGAGCGATCCTGCTGGCTTTGCGGGTTCCCGAGTTTCCTTTCGGGGCGGTGATCGTGCGGAGAGAGACAGGCGAGATTGTCGCCGAAGGCTATAATCGGTCGACGCTGAATCCGACTTGGCACGGCGAAATCGACGCGATCAACCGCTGCGCCGAGAAGCATCCTTCGGCGGATTGGAGCGAATTCGATCTTTACACGACGGCGGAGCCGTGCCCGATGTGCCAAGGCGCGATCGAATGGGCGGGGATCGGTACCGTTTATTACGGCACGTCGATTCCGTATCTGCAAAGCCGAGGGTGGTGGCAAATCGATATCCGCGCCGAGGAAGTCGTTGCGAAAACACCGTTTCGAAACAGCCGCATCGTTGGCGGGCTGTTGGAAGCCGAATGCAATGCGCTGTTCGACAACGCGCCGCGCGGCATGTTTCACCAGGCAAAATATTGAACAGGGTGGGCGGAAAACTCATTAAATGAGCGGGACGGCGCTTTTTACACCGTCCCTAATGTTTTGCCGGGATATTAAATTTGAGTCACGCCGGCTCATCGAGGCTCAAGATCATTCGATGAAATCGTAGGCCTTGTATTTATCGACCAAGGGCTTCAGGACTTCTTGAATGATTTGGTCATGGATCGGGTGATTCAAATAATTTTCGAGCGCCTCGACATTTTCGAACGTGCTCGATATAGCGATGTCGTAGGAATCATCGAGTGAATGGCTGGTGTGTTTGCGTTTGACGGCGGTTGGCGTGCCGATGTTGTAGGCGAGCACTCCGGGCAGCTTGGACAGGCGTTTGGTGCCTTCGATGTATTGACGGCGCGCGTTTTCGTCGCCGTGTTGTTTCAGCCAGATGATTACGACATGATGCGCCTTACGCTGTTCACTGGGATCGGTTGCTTGTTCCTTTGCGCCTGCGGCCGAATTCAATGCGGCCAATATCATTAAGAGTGATAGTGATTTCGCTAATTTCATTTTTGTTTTCCTCGGAAATAAGGCGATGGTTGATCGAAGAATGGTAAAGCCGGTTACTTTATTTCTCATGAAGAGCGGGAACCGGCAGGGCTGAATCGCGGCGGTTGTTTTTCGTTGCCGTTTCAAACCCGACAAGACACTATAACCGAAAAGCGAATCGGCACCCAGCCTACCTCGCCTTGCCGTTGGACCATTTATCATGCAATTGTTCATATTCGCCGGACGTCGTTACCAGCACGATTTCATCGCCTTTTTTGAGTTCGGTATCGCGGTCGGCGGTATGGTATCTATTATCTCGGTAAAAGAAGATCGCTCTTGTGTGCTTCGGTAAGTCGAGGTCTTCGACAGGGCCTTCCTCGGCTTCGTCGGCAATGAAACTGAACAGTCTGACATTGCCGCGGATCACTGCGGATAGCTCCAGAATATTCCTGCCCGCGGCGATGTTTGCCAAATAGCGGGCATTGGTCAGCGTCGGTACGATCGTGTCGTTCAGACCCAACTCGACGCAGATATGTTCGAACTCGGGATCTTCGACACGGGTAATGACGCGTTTGACGCCGAGCGAACGCGCCACCAGACTTGCTATGATGTTGGCTTCGTCGCTCTTGGTCAAGCAAAACAGTACATCGATCGATGCCGGATCGGTTTCCTTCAGAATCGCCGGTTTGCTGCCGTTACCGTGTATGAAAACGCAATCGAGGCGTTCCATCAATTCATCGATCACGGTCTTGTCATTATCGATGATGATGACTTCGTGACCTTCCTTCAGCAAACGTTCGGCCGTTGCGATC
>SLIO01000085.1 GCA_007135635.1 Methylomicrobium sp.
CAAAATTTGGTTCACCTCAATGCGTTCTTTGGCTGAGGTTTTGAGCGATGACAATCGGGCGCTGCTGAAAATCATTCAGGAAACCCAGCCGGAGTCAATTTCATCTCTGGCGGTAATTACCGGAAGAAAACCAAGCAATCTGTCTCGTACCCTGAAAACCATGTCGAATTATGGGTTAGTGGAAATGCGACGCGAGAAAAATCAAGTCCGGCCAATTGCTGTGGCTACTGAGTTTCAGATTTTTGTTTGAGATAATACCGATTATCGTTATGAGATCTGGCGAGATGAAATTCTCAGTGTAATTTTCAATCAAGCAGTATGCACCCACGATTTCCTCTTCCAGTGGATGTCGGATCCAGTTGACAAATCAGTCATTCGAAATGAGAGTCGGCCGACGCTGAAAATCGTGGAAACGGAGCGTTAGCGAAGTGAAGATTTTTAGTCCCCGATAGCCGTAGCGCCGGGTGTTTTGCCGGAGTCTGCGCGAATAGCGCAGGCGGAGGCAAAATACAAGGCATCGCGACACGGCGTCAAGCCATTTGCGGGAGTGCTACGGAGCCGCATCGAGTATACGAGGATGTGGCGGATTGGCACGGACGCAGGACGAATCGGGGCCGCCGAAGGCATTAGCAGTCGCGTAATTTTTGCTGATTTTTCAAGCAGGATGCCCGGAAAAATCTTTCGCAAAAATAGCGACTCCCTGCCTGTTTTGGGTCGGTTGGATTCAGCGACGAGCGGCCGCTTTCAGGAATCGGAATTCAATGACAGGTTTATGGCGATCAATATGAAGAGCGGACGGTCGCCAGCCGACCCAAACCCGTCATAGACACCACATTTTTAAATGTCGCTTTATTGATCAAATCCAGTCAGTTATTTTTGGTATTACTCGCCTAGCGGTTGCAATTCATTACTGAAAGATAAGGTTTTTGATTATTCAAGATAATTAAATAAATGGGCATAAGTTTAATGTATGCCCACCCTTGCTACCCATCATATCTGAATTTCTTGCCCATCAAATTTTTTCAGTGTCAGTGCAGGCGCCTCGGGATGAGCATCGCGCCAATCTTTCAAAATGGCAATTCCCACTTCCTCGCCTAGCAGCATACCTTCTGTGCCATCGCTACGATAATGCACCCCGGCCCAATCACGTCCCAAGCTGATGTTGGACGCTAATTTATTGAGTTCACCACCGATCGTTAATACATCTGCGATTGACTCTAAACCGTTGCCGTTGCTAGTAGGCTGTTCCGGCGAAGGAATAATGGCATCTTCTTTAAAGAAGGCTTTCAGCACAGTTACGCACGCGCCTGCAATAGAAGCATGTCCAGCAGGATAAGCGGGATGCGTTGGCCCGCCTTCCGGATAACCCATGGGTAACAACTTATTGCCATATTTCTCCTGCACGTAATTCAACACAATGGACGAATTGAATTGAGCATGTAACAAACCAGGATTGTTTTGGGCTAACCCGCCATATGCTTCGGGACGAATGCGGCGATGCACATTCCATTTTTGAAACCATGCTGCCCTCAAGGAAGCATTACCGGCCCTGGCTACCATATCGAGAATTTCACCAGCCCCCAAATCGATAAAGGCTCCTTGCCGGGTTGCTGTTTTATAAGGATTACCGTCATCCCAAACGCTTGGTCCCCAGCTTAGCAAAATCAATGCGGCATTATGGTATGCCTGATAAGTGAAATCCTGATGCACATATCTCGATAAATCACGGCCGGTTCGAATATAACGGTCTGGCATAATAGTGACCGATTCGCTTGGCATCTCTCCGTTTTGAATTGCCAGCCATTCACTCGGGGTGGTCATGAAATTTTCACCCGCTTTGTAGCGCGTGTATTTTTGATCGACCAATTTGGGACCTGTCGGGATGTCTTTATATAAAAATTGCGAAATGTACGGCCCTGTCTGATCGCCTTCAAATATACCTCTAAACAACATTTCAGCACTGGTTGGGCCGGTAAAGTCGATCAAATTCGCCAGCTCGTTAGCTGCTTTCATGATGTTTTTATTGGAAGTGTATTCGCTGAACGGCACATCACGCAACAGGGCTTGCGCATATACCTCAACCATCTCAGCCGCCGCCTCGGGGCTGCCGAGCGCGGGTGCCGGTTTCATGCCGTAATCGTGGGAATCTCTACCTTCCAAATCATAGACTTGAGCAGCCATAGGATTGGCCAATTTAACCGGGCCACCTGCGGGTACTTGTTCAAAAGCAGCAAAGCTACCCGTTTGGATGGCATCCAACAATTGTTCGTAGGCCGCACTATCGACGATACCGTTAGCGTCATGCGGTAGGGTTTTGTGAAATTGTCCCTTATAATCTGGCACGTTGGTTTCATCGCCATTATTGGGATGCAAGGCAGGCGGGTTGAGATAATTATTATTTGCCTGTTGTTCCCGATACTCATACGCTTTTTGGTGTCTTTCTGCGGCTGATAAGGGGTCCAGTTCACCCGCTACTGCCGTATTCGTAAGAATTGCCGAGATTGCACCGTATAAAAGTGTCTTTTTCATAAAATACCTTGTTGTTGTTATCTTTCATAAAATCTAAGAAAGCTAATGCTATAGCGTTCTTAGACATGAAAGGCAAAAGGCATGCCAGTAATTAACACTTTGATTTGTAAGCAATTACTTTCAAATTCAAATAAAAACAATATAAAAAACAGGTGATATGACTTATGATTCTAAGTCAAACGACTTACTATTTATAACGTAATTGAATCCTTAAAACTATGTATGGACTAGCGATTCAGAATCTAAAATATATCAAGCAAGTTTTAATCAAATAGGATGCGCTTAACGAAGTCGAGTTATGTTTTTCAATCAAGCACCTAGGCATAAGCTAAAATGGTCGGCAAATATCCATTCAAATGCTGTCATTGATGATCGAAAGGCAATCTTCTGCAAATGGCCGAAATCCGAAACTCAACGCACAAAACCCGCAAATCGGCCAGGCCGGCTTAAAAGCATACATTCCTGTACGCTTTTAAACTCGGCCCGCCCGAATTGCTCACGACCCCGAGCCGGAAGTGACCGAGCATTAGCCATCCATGGTCGCGCGGCACACACGTCCGTGTGAGTGTCGCCCCACCTTTGGCCAGCACCGTTCGACGCCCCCGGTACTTGACCGTCCGCCCGCCGGAAGCCTAGTCGCGTCAAATCCGCCACTCGTTTGGCCAAGCGGCGAAGACATCCCTGTCATCGCCGTCCGAAGTCTTATCGCTCTACCGGTCGATCGCCGGTACCCAAGCCTTGCTATACCTGCGCTTAGCAATCTCTCCGTTTAATTCTCTTACCCATCAATCTGGATAAAACAAATTTGTATGTTATAGATCTCGAAGCCTGCGCCCATTTGCATAAATCTTCCAAAAGGCATTTCCTTCTTTAACGTCACTTCCAACGAATAAACAAAGTCCTCTGTATCAAGAATAGGGAAAAGACTTAAGTTTTCACGTCTATAACCGGCTTGTTCCCCCCAATCTTGGCTGTCAAATAACAATGTTTTTTGCGTATCAACCTTCATGCCGCTAAGAAAATGGCCGGGTTCTGGTTCCAGTTGCTGCTTAACTAATTCAACCTTGATCGATGCATCAGAGTAACTATCAGTCAATCCTACGGAACCGTGATAGAAGCTTCCTGGACCTGCGAATTTGAAATTTAAAGGGTAACGGACAATCAAACTGCCTTCGCTAATCAAACGTATTCCTCTATGACTAACCGCATATTTGGCTGTCGTTGAGGCGTCGGTACCGACTACTCCGGTAGGCGCATGTATGTTTTCGCATCGTCCATTAGCAAAAACGTTTCCGGATAATAATGTGGCAACACAGATGCCAATCATGCTTTTTTTACTGATGTTCATAATATCTTCTCCACCGAATAATATATTGAATTCATAAAGTATCTAGCTGTGCGTCGACACTAGATTGAATCCCGGTCTTTGTGTTTTCTAAGTGGCATACATGAAATAATTTGAGTAACTACTGCTCTCCTGTTGGGAGAGAAAATAAAAATCCATCTTATTTCGTATATTCCTAAGCCGGCACATCCTCTGTGTTTCTTGTGCAATCGCTTGCTAAGGGCTTCCTAGAAATACCGCTGCCATCTTCCAATAAATTAGCGGATGTCGATCGAACCGGTTGTCGCTACAGAATCCCTGCCGATCGCTTGTGTGTTGGTTAGCGTATTTTTCGAGGCGTTGATGACTGTGGATCTTTGTATTCTCGAACCGGTAACACTGATAGAGCCGGTATGTGCGGCGCTGTTGCGGCCTATCGCTTGTGTATTGGTCAGCGTGTTTTGGGAGGCGTTGATTAATGTGGATCTTTCGATTCTGGAGCCTTCGGCCATGGCTGTGCTGGCGACGACTGACATTAATACGACTGCTACTAAAGATACTGTTTTCATGGCGGTTTCCCCTTAGGTTTTGTTGGTTTGGTTCGTTCAAGCGTTTCGTTGAACTTGGGTACAGTATCCCGATTTTCGGAAGAAAAGGCGGTGATCGAGTCACGCCGTTTGTGTGATTTATTCACCGGCGGGCAAATGGTGAGAGTATTGTTCGTTGAATGCGCAACTCGTCCGCTTCCGCTCCCGAATGGCTCAGTCTTTCCTAATCCGTAGCATGCGGGTATTTGCCTTCCCTGGCCGTACGGCGCAGGCATCCATGCCAGCGCCGCCCGAAGTTTTGACGCTCTTCTGATCGTTCTTGGCAGCCGACAAGTCGCTATCCATGCGCTTCGCAATCCCAATGTTGTGTTGCTATGCTGGCGCAAAGCAATCTTATTCGATACGGCCAGCTGTCGCTCGCCTTAGCGTCCCTGCACATCCCTGTTTGTTCCCGGCTTCCCTGCCGGGAAAACGGGCATCCATGCCCTTTTAGAGTCGGCCACAGCTTTATTTTGATCTCACCTCCGCGTTGCTACGGCTCGAACAAAGGAGAAAAGAGAAACAAAAAAAACGCCGAAAGTGTAAACCAAAAATTTCAAAAGAAAATGTAGTAACGCCA
>SLIO01000330.1 GCA_007135635.1 Methylomicrobium sp.
CTCGCTAATTTGCTTAGACGCCTGTTTCACCGGTTCCAGACATGAAAAATTGGCGATAACCGAAATATGGCTATCATCAATTCCCTGCTCGATTAAATATTTACGCTGGTCCTGCGTAGTCGTGATGAAATGATCGACCGAGGTATAGTATTTTAAATTGACATAATTATGCGTCTTCACAATTAAAGGGACATTCAAGCGGCGTAATGCCTTGCCCCCGATGAATGCACCTCTCGCCAAATGTGCTTGAACCACATCCGGTTGAAACGCCTTAATGATAGAAGCCATTCGCCAAGCGGCAACCGGATCCCACTGGCCCATCACCGAAATGCCATAAACTTGAATATTCGACTGTCCGGCAAAGTGTTCGTATCCGACAAAATCCTTGTGGCAAATAACCAAAACATTGTGACCGGCTTGCGCTAGGGACAAACTCAAATCGACAAAATAGCGTTCCGCTCCTCCAAATCCTTTGGTGAGCATGACTTGGGCGGTTTTTAAAACTTGCGTTTGACATTCATCGGGATTATTCATTCATGCGTTGTCTTTTAATGTCATTTTAATGAACCTTTTTTGGTCGAGGTTTCGGTTCGGTAACGGTATTCAACGGCAAATGCGATAAAAAGCAGCATCCATAACCAGGTATAAGATCGAATACCATGGAATTCCCAATGCATATTAAAAGGCAACATCATCGCCATAGCCGCCAACCAAAACGGAAAAGCCTTGGTTTCATACCAAACCGAAAACGCAGTTTTCCATAAGACCAGGCCAAAAGCCGCAAGATAGGCAACAAAGCCAATAATACCGGTAACCATCAATACATCGAGACCGTAAAAATGAGCATGACCGAAAGGAATGGATGTATAGCCTCTTTGAAATCCTAAATCGCCCAATGCTTTTACACCGACACCGGTAATCGGCGAGTCAAGAAATAATTGCCAAGCGCCTCGCCATACATCAACCCTCAACGAGGTTGCCTCATTTAGGGCTTCAGGATCGGTCGATAATCCACTTAAGGTTTGCTCAAGTCGGTTTTTTAGCTGGTCTGAAATCAGCGTACTGCCACCGACTGATACGACCAATACCAGCGCAATTTGTCCAATGGTTTTAAAAGCGCGATGTCGCAACAAAATAACGAAATAGACGAGCGACACAACCAGTAATGTCAACCAAGCGGACCGACTACCCGATAACAAAACAACTGCTAAATAAGGAGCTAATAATAACCAGTGCCAATTATGGCCTGAGCGCAATGACAAGCGGCGACCGGCTTCAATCAAAAACGGCGACAAATGCGCAAAGACAATGCCAATTCTTATCTTAGGATGAAAAATCCCGGTTAAACGATTACCATTATAGGGCCATCCAAAAAGGTTATGGCCAACGAAATATTGAATTAACGCGTCGAATGTCCAAAACATTAAGATCGCGGCAATCCCGTAGATCAAAATATCGGAGCAAAAGCTTTTCGCAAATCGGCGAATCACATAGACTCCAGCGATTGCGAGCAACAAAAAATACAGAGCGGTAATCAGCGTTTTATCAATCTTATAGGCGCTAACGCTAGCTATCAGTAACGGTACCGTAAGTAATAAGGCGATACTGACATAAAGCGATAAATCAGGCAGATGCCGAGCACCATCCCGATAAAATACATACAAACTCAGCAACAGTAAAATAATAAGCGGCAGCAAAAAGGTTTCGCCAAATGGCTGCACAATTACGAAAAGAATTACCAACAATTCGGCATGACGGCGCACAAACCAGGTCCGCCAAGATGGAGTTGCCGGATAATCAATTAAACGGTTTTCTGGATTCATATGAATATTATTAGATCAAGATAAAAAATTAAATGGCTGTCATATAGGATTATCGCACTTCAAATGCCGACGGGGAGGTACAAATAATATCTCCGTCCAGCACTGATTATGTTTTCTGGTTCCCACATCCATCTGTGGGAACCCTTCCTTGGCTGCCGAGGCAAGATTGATATGCATTCCCACGATGGAGCTGTGGGAACGAGGAATGCCTTATCGAGTCTATTTCATGAAAATCATAAAAAGAGGGCAAAAGCTCAATGGCAGAATAGCTAGGGCGCCTATCGAAGCACGCCTAGGACGCCACGTTACCCTTCACCTAATCGCTAGACAAAAGATATTGACAAAGCCTGCGCAAGCGCCAAAGATGGCAAAAATAAGGATTAGCATAAGCCATGGGAAAAGTAATGCAGGGCGGAAGCTCCTGCATTCTCTGCGTTCATTACATCCCTATAGCTTAAATTGCCGATGAACAAAACCTGCCCAACACAGCGGCACATCGATACGCCAACGATAAAATTCGAAGTTCAAAGAAACCAATCTCATCGGGCGTGAAGAAACATCACTGAACAAATCATGAACAACTAAACGTAACTCAACCATTCCTGATGGTCGGCACGCCTGCCATGGACATAATCGAAATACAGCGTTTGCAGTTTTTCGGTTATAGGTCCTCTATTACCATTTCCGATGGATCGGCCGTCCAATTCTCGGATCGGTGTCACTTCGGCTGCAGAGCCGGTGAAAAATGCTTCATCGGAGACATAGATTTCGTCGCGAGTGATACGCTTTTCCGACACTTCCAAGCCCTGCTCTTTCGCTATCGTCATTACGGTATCGCGAGTAATGCCTTCAAGTGCCGAAGTAGTTTCCGGAGTATAAATTTTACCGTTACGAACGATAAACAAATTTTCACCGCTACCTTCCGCCGCAAAACCTTCATGATCGAGCAATAAAGCTTCGTCATAACCGGTCGCCAAAGCTTCCTGGAGAGCCAGTATCGAGTTGATGTAATTGCCGTTCGCCTTGGCCTTGCACATCGTACTGTTAACGTGATTGCGCGTATAAGAGGAGGTCCTGACGCGAATGCCTCGTTCCATGTTTTCGGCGCCAAGATAAGCGCCCCATTGCCAAGCTGCGATCATGACATGCACTTTCAGGTTATCGGCTCGAAGCCCCATGCCTTCGGAACCGTAAAAACACATGCTTCTGATATAAGCGGTTTCCAGATTATTCTTGGAAACGGCTTCGCAATGCGCTTGATTGAGTTCTTCCTTGCCGTAAGGCATGGGCATGTTGAGAATCTTTGCGGAACGAAACAATCGGTCGGTATGTTCGGCCAACCTAAAAATCGCCGTGCCTTGGTCGGTCTTATAAGCCCTTAAACCTTCGAATACGCCGGCGCCGTAATGCAACGTGTGCGTCAACACATGGACTTTGGCCTCCCGCCATTCCACCCATTTGCCGTCTAGCCAAATTAGGCCATCTCTATCGTCCATCGTCATTATCGTGTCTCCACTTCAACTTGAAAAATGCTTGTCATTATTCCATCACCTGTTGCCATATGCGTTCCACTTGAGCTCTCAATAGTGCAAAATCGTCTTCCGGAGCCACGGCCTTATCACCCTGCAGCGCTTGTTTATGCCCATAGTCACGATAACAGCAATACGCCTGTTTAAGCTGCTCGGTCACCGGTGCCGATAAAGTACCAATTTGCGCCAACCCGTCCAACAAACGAACATTATCGGTATAGGTGACTAAGGACTCGTTAGCTGCTGCCTGTTCTAAAACGCAGAATTGTACTATAAACTCAATATCGGCAATACCACCTTTGCTTTGTTTTAAGTCGAATTCGCCTTGTTTTGTCCTATCGAGATTTTCACGCATTTTTTCACGCATCTCGCGCACCTCTTTTTTCAAGGCATAATGATCCCGAGGCAGACACAGAATTCTCTTGCGAATCCCTTCGAATTCGGTTTTGATGGCCGGATCACCGGCGATGAAACGCCCTCTGACCAAGGCCTGATGCTCCCAAGTCCAGGCATTGTCACGCAAATAATCCTCGTAAACATCGACATGATTCACCAACAAGCCGGCATTGCCGCTCGGACGCAAACGCATATCGACCTCATATAAAATGCCGGACAACAGGCGCGTATTGAGCATCTGCATGACTTTTTGCCCAAGCCGCCCGTAAAAATGCGAACAACTGATCGATTTAGCACCGTCGGTCATCGCATGCGTATCCTTGCTGTCGTACAAAAAAACCATATCGAGATCGGATCCATAGCCGAGCTCAATGCCGCCTAACTTGCCGAAACCCAACACGCCGAAGCCAATCGAAATATTATCGGTATTTGGCGGAACGCCGTGTTTGTCTGTCATGATCCGCCAACATAGCGCGACGGTGTGATCAACGATCGTTTCGGCAATATAGGTCAAATAATCGCTGACCACCATGATCGGAATAATACCCATGATATCGGCGGCAGCCACCCTAAGCAGATTGATATGCTTAAACTTGCGCAGCACCATCATCAATTGTTCGGTGTCTTGAATGTTGGCGTCGGCCAACATCTCGGCCAATTCGATTTGCAAGGCTTGCTTTTTCAGCGGTTCGTACAATGAACGGGTATCGAGCAATTCGTCGAACAAAACCGGATAGTGAGCCAAATAATCGCAAATCCACGGGCTCGCAGCTGACAATTTGACCAATTGCGTCAGCGCATCGGGATTCTCGTAGAGCAATGATAAGTAGACATTGCGCCCGACCACCGCTTCGAATAAACGTAAAAGACGCTTCAAGGTTTCATCCGGGTTTTCGACTTGCCGCACCGACTCTAGTAATTGGGGCATCAAGCGATCCAATACGGCCGCACCTTTAGCGGTGAGCCGCTTGACGGCCGGCGATTTCTTGAATTCAAGGATTTGAAGCAGTATTTCTTCGGCACTGCTAAACCCTAAATCCAGCAGTTGCGAAGAAAGCTCTTCGTCGTCCGCATGCGCCGCCCAAATCGATTCGGCCTCGAGATTTCTTTTATCTTGTTTGGACAGCGAAAATACCAGATCGAATTCGTCATGGACTTGCCGGCGAATATCATCCAGCTTCGCTTTAAATGTCGACCAATCCGAAAAGCCCATCGAATAAGCCAGGATGAGTTGAACCTGCGGATCTTGCGGCAGATCGTGAGTCTGTC
>SLIO01000379.1 GCA_007135635.1 Methylomicrobium sp.
CATTCGTTACATCCCTGTAACTCAGCAATTGCCGAGGAGCAAAAATCTGCAAGCGCTATGGATGGCGTGAATGCAGATTTTGCAGGAGCAAAAATCTGCCCTGCCGCCGACACCTGTCAAACGAGCAACCGTACCCTCCTTTAAACCATTGGCACGATATTGAAAAATGGAAAGTTATTCAGAGTGGTACCTGGGGTTTCATGTTGGCTTTAAGTTCAAAAGCATCAACTATTAACGCGAAATGTTGATCTTGAATTGACAATCAATTTAATATTTTCATCATTATCAACAATCGCTAAACTATGCATTTTTTCAAGAGCTCCCCGGCTCTTTATGCTTCGATAAATGACCACCGACAATAATGTGACGACCTTATTTCCCCTACCGCAAAATCATCCGCAACGTTTCTTATTGCACGGCGAAGTCCATGCCCGCGCATCTTTGAATTTGGAATTACCGATTAGGGCCAGTCATCTGGCCTTGTTGTTGACGAGCGACGAAAAACAGCGCGAACGAGATCATTTGAGCAAGCTCTGTGAGCGTTATGGCAAGCCGTGTCCGGAAAACGACGCCGACCATTTGAGCGAAACCTTCGATACGTTCGAAATCCGCTGGGAGCAACACGGCGAATTCAGCACCTATACGTTTTACGTACCGAATACGCCGACCGATCCGTTTTCCCACCCCGCGTTGAAGAAAGTGCCGGTCGATTGGCTATCCCGCTTACCGGGTCAATTGATGGTCGCCGCGCATGCTGCAATCCAACCGGCGGTCGTCGTCAAAAATGGCGACGGTCTCGATATGGCGGCGATTTCGGCTTGTTTTGCGAACAACCCGGTCGTCGGTTCCAGCGTGACCGGCGGGGATGCTCAGGTATTTACCGATTTCAAGATACATGTCGACGGCTTCAGCCGTTTTCTGATCGTCGACCATAATTTACGCTCGGCGCAAGCAGGGCGATTGCTACACCGTCTGTTCGAAATCGAAGTCTACCGGGTGATGGCCCTGCTGGCATTTCCGATAGCGAAAAAACTCGCGCCGGAACTGAAACGGGCCAACCAAAAGCTTTACACGATCACGAATGCGATGGCGCAATCGGACAACAGCAACGACGCTAAACTATTGGACGAATTGACGACGCTGGCCGCCGAAATCGAAAACCACATCTCGACACACTTGTTCCGTTTCACGGCCGCAAGCGCCTATTATCAACTGGTCGGTCAACGCCTAGAGGATTTGCGCGAAGTCCGTATTCAAGGCATACAGACGCTCGGCGAATTCATTCGGCGGCGCATGGAACCGGCGATGAATACCTGCTATTCGACCTCCAAACGCTTCACGTCCCTGTCCGAAAGAGTCGGCAATGCGAGCCAATTACTGCGAACCCGCGTCGATATCGTGATAGAACGGCAAAATCAAGGTTTACTGAGCTCGATGGCGCGGAGGGCGAAGATGCAGTTCAAGATGCAGCAGACCGTCGAAGGCATTTCGATCGTCGCGATCACCTATTACGCGACAGGACTGATCGGCTCGGTCTCCAAGGCGCTACGTGCGGCCGGTTGGCCGGTTAATCCGGAGTTTGCAGTAGGCGCGGCGATTCCGTTCGTGATGATAGCGGTCGCATTGGGCCTGAAACGGATTCACAAGATGATCGAAAAGACGAATGAGGAATGAAGTCAGGTAGGTCGGGTTAGCGCAACGTAACCCGACATTCTGGAGAGTCTCATTTCCAAACGTAGGTTTTGACAATGCTTTTGCCCGAAACTCCGGTTTCCCGAAGCCGGCAAGCTAAAGCTTGCCAATCAATCGTTCCCAAATTATCGCTTGTGGACTGAGCGGCAAGAAAATCAAAATCGGGAGAGATGTGCGATTTCGATCCGCCTATGTAAACTGTTAGTTGAATGGAGGGTGTTGGAGTGGGAAAATTAAACCTGCCCCCTTTTTTGTACAATAATCCATAATGCTTACCTCTCGAAAGAACCATGGGGAGACCTTGTGGACAGCGAAATGGCTTTAAGAGGGAGAGCTAATTATGAAATTCCAATTGAAGTAAGAAATATTTGTCATTATAAAATTTATGGGATTCCTGAAATATTTGAAATTTAGCATACGCAGATCGGCAATGGCGTTCGATAAACGAACCGGCCTATCTGACCGCGGTCTTTTTCATGAAAATGAGTCACTGTATGGCGAATAATTGGAATATTCCAGACTGGATGGAAAAAGAAGTTAGAGAAAGAGATAATGCTTGTGTTTATTGCGGCGTTGAATTTACATCTTCGCATCTCTCTAAAAAATCATCAGCGAGTTGGGAACAAATCATCACCAGAGAAAATATTGTTCTGTGTTGTTGTGGTTGTAATGCCAGCAAGGGGCGGAAGGGGCTTTCAGTGTGGCTACAATCTTAATTCTGCAAAGAACGTGGCATTACCCCTGATTAGGTAGCGTCAATCATCAAACATGCCATTTTAAATGGGCAGTAAGTGCTCGTATGGTGGATCTTTTGACCAAAGGAATTTCTTCTAAGCTCCATTGCTGCCGGTGAGATTGCCCGTTAATAAGTGATTTCCTTCAACGCGTCACCGAAGCCGAACCGCAACAGGTCGATATCAATCGCTTATGACCGACTTGCCCCTAACCATCCCGGCAAGCCTAAGGTCAGCGCAGGCCAATAAGTGATGATCAGTACGGCAAATAGCAGAATGAAGAAAAAAGGCAATGTGGCCCGGTATAGTTGCAATAGCGGGCGCTGGAACCGGTAACTGGCGATAAACAAGTTCATGCCCACCGGCGGCGTGAAGTAGCCGATTTGCATATTCGCCAGAAAAATAATGCCCAAATGCACGGGGTCTACGCCGTAACCGACCGCGATCGGCAGCAATAACGGAATCATGATGACCAACGCGGCGAAAATGTCGAGCATCATGCCCAAGACCAGCAAAAAGACGTTCAGCGCGATGAGAAAGGTCAATCGGCTCGAAATATGATCGTGAACGAATTCGAACAAACGCCCCGGCACATCGGCATCGATCATCACGTTCGTCGAGGCCAGCGAAACGCCTAAAATCACCAGAATGCCGCCGACCATGACCATTGCGCTTCGCATCACGGCAGGCAATTGGCTGAGACTGATTTCGCGGTGAATCAGGACTTCGACAATCAGCACATAGACCGTCGTGACGGCGGCGGCTTCCGATACCGCGAAATAGCCGCTGTAAATGCCGCCCAGCACGATAAACGGCAGCGGCAATTCCCAGCGCGATTCGCGCAAAGCCTGCCAGGCTTCGTTTACGGTGAATCGAGTCAGTCCGATATCGCGGTTATGCCAATAACTCCAACCCGACAACATGAGCAACATCAGCAGACCCGGCATGACGCCGGCCAAAAATAATTCATCGATCGTAAACGGTCGTCCGACGCTCATTTGCTGTGCGATAACGCCGTACAGTATCAGCGGTAATGAAGGAGCGAACAGCAAACCCAGGCTACCGGATGTCGTCACCAAGCCGAGGCTGAAATTTTCATGGTAACCGGCTTTGATTAACGCAGGATAAAGCAATGCGCCTAGTGCGACGATCGTGACGCCCGAAGCGCCGGTAAACGCCGTCAACAATGCGCAAGCCGTTAATGAAACCATGGCCAGGCCGCCGGGCAACCAGCCCAGCAGCGCTTGTGTCAGGCGCATCAGCCTTGCCGGTGCTTGGCTTTCGCTTAATAAGAAACCTGCAAACGTAAACAGCGGAATTGCCAGCAAAATCGACATGTCGGCCAGTCGATAAAATTCGATCGCCACGACCATTAAGTCGATTTCGTTATGATAAAAACCGAGCAGGGCGCTAGCGGCAATAATCGCAAACAATGGAGTGCCCAATAGCGCCAGAATAATTAGCGCAACTACGATGAGCATCAGGGTGCCTCTCTATCTATCAAGGCCGAAATTCCATGCAACACAAAGCGCAGACTCATGATGCCGAAGCCGAATGGGATAATGAGTTGGCAAATCCACACAGGAACCGAGGCGAATGCCGTAGTCGCATCTTGATAGTCCATCAGCGTCAATCGCGCACCTTGCCAAGCCAGCAGAGCGCAAATGATAGCGCTAAACCAGTGGCTGATGAGTTGAGCGGGTATTTTCAGAAATGGGGGCAGGTACTTGCTAAGGACATCGATGCTGATATGGTTATTATCGCGGGTTGCGGCCATCGCCCCGAGCAGCGCTATCCATAGCACCAGGATACGTAGCAGCGGGTCGGCCCAGTCCAAGCCGGCGCCCCAAACGTTTCGAAGCACAACCTGACCGATGGCCAGAAAAATCATCGCGGCGAGTACCAACGCCAAAATGCCGTCTTCGAGACGTCTTAAACCGTTGGTGAGACGCCGACACATGGAGCTAGTGGACTGAGCCTTGGCGAAAATCGTTTAAATGCCGTCTTAGGGTCTCGATAATCGATTGGCTGAGAATGCCTTCCCGCTCCATTTTCGATTTAGTGTCTTCGAGCATCGCCTGCCAGTTTTTTCGATCGTTTTCATCGGTTGCTACGAATTGAATGCCTTGGTTGCGTAAAACCCTGAGCGCTTCGGCATTATCGCGGCGATTGATACTGTTGAATTCCTTATAAATCGCGCCGATTACATCGCGAACGATTCGTTGATCGTCCGGACTTAATCGCGAGAAGGCCCGTGCTTGAACGATCATCGTACCATACAAATAAGCCAAAGGTTCATCGGTAACAAATTTGATGCGGGCATGCCATTGCAGCGCAATCGCACCCATCGGAGAGGTTGCGACCGTATTAATCAATCCGGTTTGCAGTGCGGTCATTACGTCAGTTAACGGCAGCGATATCGGGGATACGCCGATGGTTTGAAAAGCGCTTCGGCTGATGTAATCGCCTTCCGGGACCCATATCTTTTGGCCTTTCAGGTCGTCGACCCGCGATACCGGTTTGTCCGACATCAAATAAGC
>SLIO01000198.1 GCA_007135635.1 Methylomicrobium sp.
GATGCGCACCCTACGATTCTCAAACTATCTTAGAAATTGATGATGACCATAAGTTATAAAGTGCCAGTCATTTTTTCTGACATGAAAACCGGTAAATTTCGACAGCCTACCTCCGCACTTTCCCTTTCAGGGAGAGTGCTTGATAACTATGTTCGATTGCAAGGCATAGAAAAACCTCGCTCCGCCCACTGCCCTCTTCCGCGGCACTAATAATGTGCGTTTTTTCGTCATTCGCACCATATCAAAACACGCCGCCGCCTTTATTCGACACATGCGCACCGTTCGGGTGCCGGGCGCCTTGAAAACAGTTTATTACAATTACGGCATATAAATTGCTGTAATTATTCATTGTTCAATGACTTGCTTTCAAAGCCGAAACCTCATGCCAGATTATCAATGAGCGCCCCGATTCATCAGAACATCTCGAAAATTCGCCGCGACTATAACGCCTGGGTTGTTAACGAATCTTTGGAAGATTACGCTCTGCGTTTTGCGCCGCGTAGTTTCCGTAAATGGTCCGAGTTCCAAGTGGCCAATACAGCATTCGGATCGACGTCGTTTCTGGTTTTGGAAGCCATCGGCGGTTTTCTGTCGATCCATTACGGGTTTACCAACGCGTTCTGGGCCATTTTAGTGGTCGGACTGATCATTTTTATCACCGGTTTTCCGATCAGTTATTATGCCGCCCGGTACAACATCGACATCGATTTACTGACGCGTAGCGCCGGTTTCGGCTATATCGGCTCGACCGTTACCTCGCTGATTTACGCATCGTTTACCTTCACGCTTTTTGCGCTCGAAGCGTCGATTATGTCGCTCGCCCTCGAACTCTATTTTCAAATTCCGATCGGACTGGCCCATGTCATAAGTGCCGTAATCGTGATACCGATCGTTGCATTCGGAATCACGACGATCAGCCGGCTACAACTATGGACTCAACCGATCTGGCTGATTTTGTTGATCGCGCCTTATATCGCCGTTTACCGGCACGAGCCCGAAGCGCTACTGACACTCAAAACCTATTTTTGGATCGCCGGTAGCGGACGCGATTTCGACTGGCTGTTGTTCGGCAGTGCCGCGACGGTGGCATTTTCGATGGTCGCTCAAATCGGCGAACAAGTAGACTTTTTGCGCTTCATGCCCGAAAAAACTCGACAGAACCGATTTCGTTGGTGGTTCGGTACCATTGCCGCCGGTCCCGGCTGGGTTGTATTCGGCGTGCTCAGACAGTTAGGCGGGGCTCTGCTCGCTCATCTCGCGCTGCGTAACGGTATCGCACCGGAGCACGCACACGAACCGACGCAAATGTATTTAATCGCTTATAACGATCTATTCGGCAATCCGGCGATAGCGCTGGCCGTCACCACGATCTTCGTCGTCATCTGCCAGATAAAAATCAACGTAACCAATGCCTATGCAGGCTCGCTCGCCTGGTCGAATTTTTTTTCGCGAGTAACGCACAGCCATCCCGGACGCGTCGTTTGGTTAGTATTCAATGTCTCGATCGCGTTACTATTGATGGAGTTCGGCGTTTTCGGTGCCTGGGAAAAAGTGTTGGGTTTGTTTTCCAATATCTCGATCGCCTGGATCAGCGCGGTTGCCGCCGAGTTGATGATCAATAAGCCGTTGGGCCTCAGCCCTAAAATCGTCGAATTCAAGCGTGCCTACCTGCCCGATCTCAATCCGGTCGGCATTATCGCAACCTTGTTCGCGTCGATCGTTTCCATTTTGGCCTATATCGGTGTGTTCGGCGATTATCCGCGCGCGTTTTCAGCGTTTATTTCTCTTGGATTAGCCTTCACTCTTGTGCCTATTATCGCTGTTGTTGCCGGACCGAAGCATTATCTGGCGCGCGACCGGGACGAAAACAACAAGGCGCCTCATCAAAACTGTACTATTTGCGGCAACACATTCGAGCAGGAAGACATCGCCTATTGCCCTGCGTATCAAGGCAGTATTTGTTCGTTATGCTGTTCGCTTGAGGCGCGTTGTCTGGATGCTTGCAAACCCGGAGCAAGACTCGACGATTATTTGGAAATAGTGGCCCGACGCTTTATGCCGAGTTCATTATCATTACAGGTTCGTTTAAGATTGCTGCGTTTTGGTCTGCTGTTTTTGTTTCTAACTGTTCTTACCAGTATTTTTGTTGGCATCATTTATTATCAGGATTTGTTGACCGCTCAACCCTATCTACCAGCTTTTCAGCTGCTATTAGAAAATTTCGTCAAGATTTATGCCTCGCTATTGGTGTTTATCGGTCTGTGTACCTGGTGGCTGATTTTGAACGATGAGAGCCGACGCGTCGCTCATGAAGAAACGGCTAAACAAACGCAATTATTGTTGATGGAAATCGAGGAACACAAAAAAACCGACGGTAAATTAGCCAAGGCGCTAAAAATGGCCGACGCAGCCAACAGTGCGAAAAGCCGTTTTTTGAGTAACATGAGCCATGAAATCAGAACACCGCTAAATAGCATTATCGGTTACGCCTATATTCTTCATAAAGACCCGGAAATACCCCAACGCCGCCGCCAAGCAGTCGAAACCCTGAAACGCAGCGGCGAACATTTGTCATCTTTGATCGAAGATATTCTCGACATTGCGAGTATCGAGGCGCGTAAATTCGAAATGAAATCGGCGCCGTTTCATTTTCCGGCCTTTATCGAACATTTGGTGCGCGTGTACAAACCCCAGGCCGAATCGAAAGGTTTATCTTTTTGCTGCCAGTTCACTCATTCCCTACCTCAGCAAATACGTGGCGATGAAAAACGGGTCGGGCAAATTCTAATTAATTTGCTCAGTAACGCCGTCAAGTTCACAGAAACGGGTGGCATCATCTTTCGCATCGGTTACAGCGGCGAAGTCGCTAACTTTCAGATCATCGACACCGGCAAAGGCATCGAACCGGAACAATTGCAAAACATCTTCCAGCCCTTTACACGAGTACACGACAGTGGCGGTAATGCCGTCTCAGGTAGCGGTCTCGGGCTTACGATCAGTAAAATTTTCGCCGAAATCATGGGAGGAGAGCTGTCGGTAACAAGCGAACCCGGACGGGGCTCGACATTCACGGTGCGTTTGTTTTTGCCGAATCAAGGCGCGATGCCGGAAGCCACTAAAGACCAGGATTTCCACTGCTACTCGGGACAGCACAAACGCTTGCTCGTCGTCGATGACCAGGCCGAACACCGCGATTTAATCATCTCGATTTTGGAGCCCCTCGGTTTCGTCATGGACGAAGCCAAATCCGGTAAAATATGTATCGACATCGTTTCGGACAATCCGCCGGACCTCATTCTGCTCGATCTTTCAATGCCCGATATCGACGGTTTAACAACCGTTGCCGTGCTTCGCGAGAAAGGCTTTAAACACCCGATCATTGTGCTGAGCGCGAACGCCTATTTGTCGGACCGACTCGCCGCAATCAACGCTGGTTGCAACGACTTTCTTGCAAAACCGATAAGAGTCCATGAATTATTGCACAAACTGAAACTGCATCTATCGTTGGAATGGCTCCATCACTCCGATGTAATGCCGGCCTTGGAGCTGTCATCCAACGATATCATCAAATTCCCTTCTCAACCGATAATCGACGAACTCGCCGGCTTTGTTCGTATCGGCGATTTGATGGGAATGAATAAAAAACTGGACTATTTGGCGCCCGAGTACTCGATGTTCGTTGCCAAAATAAAAATGCTATCTTCCGGATTCCAAATCGGCGAAATCAAAAAAATACTGTTATCGAGTATCGACATGAAAGCTGACCCGTTGAATACGGATTTGGAATAACTAAATGATGAGCACTGAAAATAATCCTATTAGTCTTGGCACCATAATGATTATCGACGACACGCCCGGTAATCTGGCACTACTTTCCGATACACTCTCGGAAGCCGGATACCGAGTATTGGTCGCGATAGACGGGTTGTCTGCGCTCGAGCAAATCAAATATCTGCAACCCGATATCATTTTGCTCGATGTCGTCATGCCGGGAATCGACGGTTTCGAAACCTGTCGAAAAATAAAGAGCAATCCCGCCACAATCGACATTCCTATCTTGTTCATGACCGGTTTGAGCGAACTGGATAATCTATTAAGGGGCTTCGACGAAGGCGGTCTAGACTATATCGTCAAACCGATCAAACCGACCGAAGTTTTAGCGCGAGTCGAAGTTCATCTAACCCAAGCCAGAACGATCCGCCGCACCAAAACCGCGTTGAAGCATGCTCCATTCGCAGCTTTAACTCTGGAGAATTCCGGACGCATTACTTGGTTGACGCCATCCGCCGAAGACTTGTTGAGTCATTTAAACGAAGAGCATGAATTAACCCAGCAAGTCGAAATCGGTGCATTGCCGCCGAAACCGATTTTGGAATGGCTTCGTCAACAAATGCCGACTGACGAAACAGGCCAAGAGTCATCTTCGGAAGCATACCAAACGCTCGGCGAGTTGTCCGTCAAGCTCTCTCGTAGTGTCGATTCCGGAGAATTCCTACTGCTTTTGCAAAAACGATCGGGCCCACGAGAATGGAATCTTGAGTCATTGAAAGACTCCTTAGGTCTTACGTTAAGAGAAGCGGAGATACTGATGTGGATTTCCCGCGGCAAAACCAATAAAGAAATCGGCATTATCCTCGGCAGTAGCCCACGCACCGTCAACAAGCATCTGGAGCATATTTTCGAAAAGCTCGGCGTTTTCACGCGAGCCGCCGCCGTTGCAATGGTCATGCAAAAAACCAAGGAATGAGCACGGAATAACTTAGACAACTGCTGGAAGGGGGTTCGGTGGCTCGATTGACAGGTGTCGGCGGCAGGGCAGATTTTTGCTCCTGCAAAATATGCATACATGCCATCCCTGGCAATCTGATAGCCGCCGTCAAGCCTACAGGGACGTATTCACGGCGTCCTGTCAAGCGAGTCACCGAACCTCCGCAAAGCCTACTACTTGTAGAAGTTATTTTGTGC
>SLIO01000424.1 GCA_007135635.1 Methylomicrobium sp.
ATAGGTCAACAATTCGGCCGGCAAATCCCAGTACGCTAAAAATTGTACAAGATCAACCGGACCGAACGAGCTTGGATAAGCGGCTTGAAAATAAGTCTGCTGGGTAAATGTCGGAGCCAAGCCGTTCAATGCGATTGAGTCGTAGTTCATCTGTGTACCCCAGGTTTCGAATTGCAGAACAGCCCTAACAGGCCCTTCCCCCACGCTGCCTGTGACGATCGCGTTATAGTTTTGCGGAACGGCAAAGCTATACAAATTGCCGGTACCTGCTGCAAAAGTTCCGGCACTCCATCCGAAATAGGCATTGCTGGTATTGGCGCTGCCGACGTCCGGAGCCGCGGTGCGGTCGGTTGCAGTGCCGTAGGACGCATCGAAGAAGGTATCCCATTCGGCGTAGAGCGTACCGGCATCGCCGCGCGTCCATCCGCCCCAAGATGCTTCATGCGGGAAATCGAAACCGAAGCCCGGATTATAAGGATTCGGCCCATTGGTAAAATCCGCCGAAGCGATACCGGAAAAACTTAGCATCGCTGCGGCGAGCATAAAATGTGATCTTTTATTCATAACTTGTCCTCTTTAATGAAAAATTAAGCCCCATTTCTTAGCCGCAAAGACAATAGGAAAGTTTGATTTGCCGTTTCGATATGCCGCATTTCGGTGCCAAACCGTCCATCCGCCGCTTATCTTTATTAAATAGAATCGACGGTGCGGCATGTTAAATTCAAATGTTATCGTTCTTCGTTTCGTCTATTTCGATTTCCGCAGCCTCATTCGAATGCCCCCGCGGAATTTTTGCAGCGAGCTCAGGACGATAGTCGGCGATATAACGGTATTGCTTGCCGCAATACAGAATCACTTCTTTTTGCCCACGTTTGAGAATGCGCATTTCTATACGCAAATCGGCATAACCGTTATGTGCGAATAATTCGTCGAACAACCCCGATAACTTATGTTTGATGTCTTTGTAACTTGTATGCATTGCCGTATCTCAAAATGCTATTTTTAACGTCGCACCGACGTTGCGCCCTGGTCGCGAATAACGCTTCCAGAAATCGGCGTTCGCGTAGGCTCCGAAGGTTGCATGCGGGTCGCCGGCCCGCGTATTGACGTCTTCCCAGTCGATATAGGTTTTGTCGAACAAATTGAACACGCCGACGTTAACCGAAACATGGTCGTTGAAACGGTAGTAACCGTTAAAGTCGACGACGCCGTATCCTCGGGGCAGGAATTGCGCATCGTCCGGCGCGGTCTTCGGACGCTTGGCGTCGACTAAGGTTAATATCAATTCTGAACCCCAGATTCCAGTAGGTTCTTCGTAGCGCAGACCGATCACGCCTTTGGCGGGGCTAATGCCGCGTAAGGACACGTCGTTTACGGAACCTGTTTCGAGATTGACGCCCTCAGCATACGATCCACTGACTATTAGACTCGCTCCTTCCAAAGTTTCGTGAAACCAATCCAAGTAAAGTTGGCTTTTGAATTCGACGCCCTGAATCCGAATATCGTCAGGATTATTGATTTGCTGAAATGTCAATCTTGGCGTATCGCCGTAGGCCAAACAGAATCCGGTCGCCGCCGAAGGTACGCAAACCGTATCCAAAAACAAAAAATTCTTGTAATCGTTGCGAAAAAAAGTCAGATCGAACGTTCCGGCCACACCTTTGCCGCGCAAACCGATCTCAAATCCGGTGCTGGTTTCGGGGGCAAGATCGAAGTTCGGGATCGTTTGATAACCGAATTGATCGTTGACGAAACCGGCGTTGCTTTCGCCAAAATTCGGGCCGCGGAACCCTTCGGCATATTGCCCGTGAATCGTTAATTCATCGGTGATATGGAATAACGCACCCAACTTAGGCAGCAGCTTATGTTCGTCGAGTTCGGCGGGCCGTTCTTGCGCTGTTGCATCGTAAAGTCGGTCTTTTTGCGGCTTCAGCCGGTAGAACTCGATGCGAGCTCCGGGAATTAGCTCTATGCGCCGATCGAGAAACGTAATGCTGTCCTGTAGATAAATGCCCGCCTTAGTGACTACGCTGACCGGAAAATCGCGCACCGGAAACGTGTCGGGTGCGACGGTTTTCGACACCGTACCCGGTTGAATGAACGGCGGTCTACCGGTGGTGTAGGTCAGACTGCCATCCCGCTTTTGCGTAATCGTGTTCATGCTGATTTGACCGCCGTATTGCAGCGCATGATCGAAAATACCGGTCGAAAAACGCTTGTCGAATCGGATTTCTCCGCCGATATCGTCGTTATCGAAGCTGAAAATACGATGGATCAGATGGCGTCTGTTTAGCGGATTATCCCGATCTTGCCAAGTCTCTTGTGTCGCCGCAGTCTTTTGCCGGTATACGCGCCAGAATGCGCTATCGAATAAAGCGAAGTCGAGACGGTCGAGCGTATGATCCAACGAGATCCGCCAGCGCGTTTGTCTATCCTCGGTAATCAGGCTGTGAATTATTGTGTTCGGCGGAAAACCGATGCCGAGGGGGTCTCTGGCATGATAAGCGTCGAGCTCGGACTCGCTGTGCATCCACTCGCCGGTCAAGCGCAGCACGTTGTCATCGTCGAAGCGATAGAGCAGCTTGCCGAGTCCGTTGTAGACTTCGTTCTCTTGCGGGCTCGGCGCGGTCCTCCTCGGATTCAGCTCCTTGTTGTCGCCTTTCGTGTCGGTTTCTCGGCTTTCGGAGTGCGTTAACAGCAGCAAACTTTCGAAACCCATCGATTCGCCGGCCAAGGTTGCGGTTTTCAAGAAACTGCGATCGGTCGTGTTGTAGCCGAGCTTGGCGTCGGCATAATAATCGTTGCCGAATGTGTCGAGATAATCACGCGGGTCTTTGGTGACAAAGCCGACCGTGCCGCCCAGCGCATCGCCGCCGTATTGGGCAGACCCGGCACCACGTATGATTTCGACCGATTTCAGCGCATCCATGTCGACCATGTTTCTCGTCGCCGATGCGAACGAGCCGATCGAAAATGCGTCCGGCAAGCGCACGCCGTCGACTTGCATCAACACCCGGTTGCCGCCAAGACCGCGAATCGTGAAACCGGTCGCGCCGAAACGCTGCGGATCGTTGCCGACGTTGACGCCCGGCTCGTAACGGATCAGATCTTTGATGCTACGGACCATTCGCCGTTCGATCGTTTCGGCGTCGATTACCGAAGCGGTACCCGGCTCTTCATCCAACGGACGAGCGCTTGAAGTGCCTTCGACAATCATCGTATCGAGTTCCATCGTGTCTTTCATCGCGGCCTTCTCATCGGCAATCGCCGGCGCATTCGCCAACAGTACGCAAAAGCAAGCATATGCGGGTGCCGCATATTTGCAGCTTGGCGGCGCCGGGCATAACCGGATAAACGAAAAGGCGTTTAACATATTTGCGAGTGAATTTATTGGGTTTCATCTTGAATAAACTCAGTGCAATTGGGTGCGCTTGCGGTTTTGTTGCCGCTTTTCCAGCAATGTCTGCGTCACTTGTTGCCAATGATTGAGTAATTGCCGGTACATTTGTTGGCCCGAGGGCAATTGTTCCAGCTCGGACTCGGTAATGAGTCGACGTAGTTGATTGACGATCATGTGCGCCAGTTTCGGGCAATGATGTCCGTTACTGAATTGGGTGATTAGCATTAACGTGCTCGCATGAAGATGTGTAATTTCATGCAGAGCCGATGTTTCCGATTGATTTTCCAACATGACATCCTCATTCGAGTAAGCAAAAAAAATTGGCGCACGCAGTGTGCGATTAAGAGAGCGAAGCATCGTGCGCCAAACGATAGTCAGGAGAGGTCAAATAACTATCGTAGTGCTAATAATAATGATTCTCATTTATATGTCAACCGAAATCTATCTTACCCGTTTCATTATTCGATTAGAATGCTAAATTGAATCCGGTTTCAAAAACCACATTGTTTCAAGCGCTATGGTGCGCTATGGTGAAAGTTAACCGGAGGGGGCGACGAAAGTCTGAATTGTATTAGTGCTTTCGAGTGATTTTTGATGATTTATCGGAGACAAAAATGAACGAAGATACTTTGAATATGGAAGTCAGGAAATTTTTGAAGCAAGTCGGCGTCACTTCACAGCGGGAGATTGAACACGCCATTGCTAAAGCGGTTGAAGCAGGGGACCTAAAAGGCACTGAAACGCTGCAGGTAAAAATGACTTTGGAACTGCCGAGCGTTCGGTTAACGCATACGATCGAGGATCAAATCAAGCTGGAATAAAGCGATTGTTCACGTCACTCCCTGCGTAACGCGCTAAACGGCAAACGCAACAGGTTCGCGAGGCCGAGTTCTTCGGGATTTCTGAACGGCGCTAGGCCGATCGGCATGTCGGTTTGAGCTTGCTTGGGTTCGGCGCGGTAGGTGCCGCATAGGCGATCCCAGCACGAAATCGAAAAGCCGTAATTACTGTCGGTTTCGACTTGGATCGTCGAATGATGAATACGATGCATGTCTGGCGTGACGATAAACCAACGTAGCATTTTATCGACTCGTGTCGGGATATCGACATTGCCGTGATTGAACGTGGCCGCACCGTTCAGGATGATTTCGAAGGCGATCACGGCCAGCGGGTCCGCACCAAGCAACACGATCCACGCTATTTTATAGAACATCGAAAAAACAATTTCCAACGGATGAAAGCGAACCGCCGTTGTCGCATCGAAGGCCATATCGGTGTGATGAATCTGGTGCAAACGCCATAGCAACGGCCATTTGTGCGAGAGCACATGCTGTCCGTAAATCGCAAAATCGAGCAAGATCAAGGTAGCCGCAACAGCCGGCCAGCCTTGAATATCAAGACTGTTCAACAAACCCCAAGACTGCTCTTGCGCATAAACCGCACTCAGATAGGCCGCTCCGCCGACCGTCAATCGCATCAGCAGCATGTTGAACAGCGCCAAGCCGATATTGATCGGCCAGCGCCGTTTGCGGTCGGGAGATTGCTTGCGCCTCGGCCGCAACG
>SLIO01000483.1 GCA_007135635.1 Methylomicrobium sp.
AAATAGACATGGCGCGAAGGCCTAAATAATGCCGGAATGCTGTAGATATATGCCGCGCTAACGCCAAGCGCAACCAAACTATCCATCTCGGCGGCACCCTGCTTGGCTTGGTTTAACGCTTTTTTGAAAATGTCTCGTCCGCCGCCGATAATAGCTGCACCGGCCAAAATAGCTTGTATCAATAATAGTGTGCGCGATTTTGAGCCAATCAAACTCAGTAGCCAGACCGGCACGCTCAATTTGCTTAGCTCCAGTATTTGCCGTTTGGCTTTATTTAAATGCTTGCGCTCAAGATCGAATAATAATTTTCGTTCGGCCAAGGAATCGATCGAAAAGCCCTGATAGCCATTGTCAGCGATAATTTTGAATAATTTATCTTTCGGCAAACACGTTTTTATTCGCGCGGTTTCGGAAATGTAATTGACACTGGCGTGAAGAACATCGGGTTGCCGCTGCAAAACCATCTCCAAATACAATGCACAGGACGCGCAACTCATATCACCGATGCCAATGACATAATCTTGAACAGGTGTGCCGGAATAATTTTTATCACGCTTAAAGCTTTTCAGCGCTTCGCGTGGTTGTACGCCGATATTGGCGATTACGGCATCCAAAAGACGTAACAGATTTTCGAACGGCAATCTTTCCGAATCGAAAAATATTGTTAACGACCCAATTTGAGGCGTAATGTCTACCGATATGATACCTTCGCGTTTCAATAATAGAATTTGCAGAATATAGGCGCGCTCTCGATCTTTACGCAAACTCGGAACGATGATGCGAATCCGTTTTTTTAAGTGGTGTGCAATTGAAAAATGCTTGGTCAGTTGAATCGTTTCCATATTGCCCATTTTCATGTATCCGCCGGCCATTTTGACTATTCGTTTCAGCATAACCACTTATCAATAAAATACAAGCCCCTTATTTGACTATGGTTTTAAAGCGGACTCTTGATCCTAACGTGCGGCTATCCGCCTAATTCTAAGCTGCGGGAGAGCCGCGGAAAGCAGAGAACTTGCTGCCGGCATCCTCGCTAGCCACTCCCCATACCTTCATAAAGTTAACCATTTTTTGAGTATAAAGGGAGTAAAGTAAACCGCAATTGGCAAAACTAAAATAGAGGACCATTTCGAAAATGATGATATTCACAATATTCGCACATGCGACGAAGCCGGGCAGCACAGCTGGCATCTCCCGCTACGCCTCCGATGATTAATATATTTTTTTTCATTGTCATTGCAGGTTCCTAGATCAATACATACGCCTATGCTACGCCGACATAGATTCAACAGCTTAAGTATGCTATTGATTCGGATGACTCTATTTTTTTCAGGCAAATAAAAAGCCGCTACGCTCGGTACCGGCTTTTTAAAATACGCAGTTATTACAAAGTATTGGTTGCGTTCAAGTCTTGGAAAGCTTGTTGCAAACGGGTCACCATCCCGACTTGGCCAGCACGTTGCCATACGCGCGGGTCATAATATTTTTTATTCGGTTTGTCGTCGCCTTCAGGATTACCGATTTGTCCTTGCAAGTAACCTTCATTTTTCTTGTAGAACTCCATCACGCCAGACCAGGTTGCCCATTGAGTATCGGTATCGATATTCATTTTAACGACACCGTAGCTGATCGACTCCTTGATTTCTTCAGGTGAGGAACCTGAACCGCCGTGAAATACGAAGGTCAAGCTATTTTCCGGTAAGCTATATTTCTCAGACACAAATTTTTGCGAATTCAGCAAAATGGTCGGAGTCAACTTAACATTGCCTGGCTTATAAACGCCGTGAACATTACCGAATGATGCGGCAATCGTGAAACGATGGCTGATTTTGCTTAACTGCTCATAAGCATAAGCGACGTCTTCAGGCTGAGTATATAGCAGAGAGTGATCCATATCCGTATTATCGACGCCATCTTCTTCGCCACCGGTTACACCCAATTCTATTTCCAAAGTCATATCCATTTTGGACATGCGCTCTAAATATTTACCGCAGATCTCAATGTTTTCTTCCAAACTTTCTTCGGAAAGATCCAGCATATGCGAGCTGAATAACGGTTTGCCGGTTTTTTCGAAATGCTTCTCGCCAGCATCCAATAAGCCATCGATCCAGGGTAATAATTTTTTCGCGGCATGGTCGGTATGCAATATAACCGGCACACCGTATTGCTCAGCCATCAGGTGAACATGCTGCGCACCTGAAATCGCGCCTAAAATTGAAGGCATTTGTCCTTCTAAATTAACTCCTTTACCGGCAAAAAAAGCCGCGCCGCCGTTGGAAAACTGAATGATAACAGGGGATTTCGCTTTAGCTGCACCTTCGAGTACTGCATTGATCGTATCGGTACTGATGACGTTTACAGCAGGAAGCGCGAACTTATGCTCTTTGCAAAACGCAAAGACCTTTTGTACATCTTCACCGGTTACGACACCCGGTTTTACAATATCTAAAATTTTTTGTGCCATTTTTGGGTTCCTATATTAAAAAACAAACCCGTTTTCGCGCAATTCACACAAAAACGGGAAAATGTATTTACGGATAAATATTACCATTTCATACGGCTGATTCCCTGTGCCGAATTGCCGAAACGTATTTTATCCTTCTATGGATGCCAAACGTTCGGCCAGGAGTTTTTCCAAGCTTTCGAGGGCTTTAGTGAAGCCATCTATGCCTTCGGATAATTTATCAGTAGCCATTCTATTTTCCGTGTGCATACTATCGAAAGTTGCTTTATCGACAGTAATTTTTTCAATCGTTTGCCCAGCAGCCTTAGCAGGGTCGAGTTTACGAGGCAAATCACCTTCAGTCGATTGCAATTCACCCAACAAAGAAGGCGAGATTGTCAATAAATCGCAACCGGCCAATTCGGTAATCTCACCGATATTCCGGAAGCTTGCACCCATAACTTCGGTTTTGTAACCGAATTTTTTGTAGTAGTTGTAAACATCAGTTACCGAAATAACGCCTGGGTCTTCTGTCGGTGCGTAAGAATCACGTCCGGTATCTTTTTTGTACCAGTCAAGAATACGTCCAACAAATGGCGAAATCAGTGTAATACCTGCTTCGGCGCAAGCGATCGCTTGATGCAATCCGAATAATAAAGTCAAATTACAATGAATGCCTTCTTTTTCGAGCACTTCTGCTGCTTTAATGCCTTCCCAAGTCGATGCGATTTTAATCAGGATTCGATCCTTAGAAACGCCTTTCTCTTCGTACTGAGCGATTAATTCGCGGCCTTTAGCTATCGTAGCTTCGGTATCATAAGACAGTCTGGCGTCGACTTCGGTCGAAACTCGTCCGGGAATGATCTCCAGAATTTTCAAACCGAATGAAACCGCCAAACGGTCGAATGCCAAAGAAACCACTTCCGATGCAGAGGCGCTTTGTCCTAATGTAGTTCTGGCGCCTTTCAAGGTATCGTCGACGATATCTTGATATTGAGGCATTTGAGCTGCGGCCGTAATCAACGATGGATTGGTTGTTGCGTCTCTAGGCTTGAAAGTTTCAATTGCCTGAAGGTCGCCGGTATCCGCAACAACAACGGTCATTTCCCGGAGTTGTTCTAGTAAATTTTTTGCCATTTTGTACACCTTTGTTTGCTGTTATATGTATCTTTAAGCTTCCCCACCACTATTTCCTGTGATTAATGAATTATCTGTGATTAATGATGGGAAAGTGAAACTCTTTAAATAGCGATAATCCTTATATCGCTTATATATTGGATTTTCATTCGGCTCTTAACTCGGTCATTGAGTTACCGTGGCGTTGAAGCTTTTTATAGTTTCGACAATATCGATTTGGTATATTGCACAACTATGCACATGTCTGAACAAGATAGTTCGCAAAAGAAACCACTTTATCGCTCATACCGACATGCTCAATTATTACATAACCAAGCAAGCCGGTATTCATTGTTGAACCCTTTAACGCCGGGTTATATTTCCTTGCTGTGAAAGAAATAGTCAATCTTAAGCAATTTATTTCCGAGAAACTCAACAAATCAATTGCTTTTTATCGATTTAGCGTAATGTGCGAATATTAGCCTTTAGTACGAAGATATTTTGACACGCCTGTTTCCGATTCCAATTCTTTCTTTTCCAAATATTTGTCGACGCCTGTGGTCGCAATTTTTTCTTGGACCGAAGCCGCTTGTCTTTCCAAATATTTAGCAACGCCAGTCACAGCAGAGCCTTCAAGCTTGTTGAGATATCTTGCAACGCCGGTCGTTCCGCTGTTACCTTGAGAATAAGCCGAAGCACTTGCACCTGACTTAGCAACACCCGAACGTCTTCTAAATACTAGAAAACCGACAGCGGCCAATACGGCAACTAAAATCACTAATGTGTTATCCGATTTTGCTTCTTGAGTTGCAGATTCGGCGCTTGCGACCTCAACACTTGAACTCGCAGAAGACGAAGAGCTTGATTTTGCACTAGGCGCCACTTTTGGCGTTACATGCTTATATTCGCTATCTTGATAAACCATTTTCGGCTCGAAATTGGTCGCCGGATAACGAGAATCGGACTCTGTCTTTTTGGCAGCGGCTTCTGCCTTGGCAGGCTCTTTCGCTGTATTGGCGATATAGTCGGAATCCTGATATTGAACCTTCGGTTTAAAGTCTGCTGCCGGATATTTATCTTCAGCGCCAACTATCGGACTGGATAGTAGCAGGGATGCCAAAGCACCCATGGTAATAGTATTCATTTTCACGTTGTTCCCCTTTCTGCTGTAGGAAGCGGAAAAGCCATCCGGTCATATCTATGTTATTCCGGATGACTTTTCGCTCTGTGTCATGTTAATTGCTAACGTTAATTATCAAAGCAGAGCTTCGGCGTGCTTGACGACATTGTCAACGGTGAAGCCGAACTCTTTAAACAGCGCCCCGGCCGGAGCCGATTCGCCGAAACGATCCAGTCCAATAACGCAGCCTTGCGC
>SLIO01000339.1 GCA_007135635.1 Methylomicrobium sp.
TAGAATCCCCGAAATCCGGGTAATGACTTGAATGCCGGTAACACCCAAGAATCGATGAATTTGACTAGCCATTAACAAGATCGACAGCGTCAGCAACATGATAATGAACAATGACGACAAAACAACTAATTGACGGGAGAAGTCGCCGGCAGAATCGGCCATTAGCAAAATAATCACGCCCATAGCGCCAGGACCGGCAATCAAGGGAGTCGCCAAAGGAAAAATCGAAATATCGTGCCTCAAACGGGCTTCATCCGTTTCCGCCGACGTTGTAGTCAGGGCCCCTGAAGAACGCGCAAAAACCATATCTAGAGCAATCAAAAACAGCAGAATGCCGCCCGATGTCCTCAATGCGGCTAACGAAATCCCCAAGCTGTTCAACAAAAAATCGCCGGCGAACGCGAATATCAGCAAAATCATTGTCGCGATCACGACTCCGCGAATTGCATAGACTTGACGCTCCTTGGGTGTCGCAGAAGCAGTCATCGCGGTAAAAACGGCGGCCACATCCAATGGCCCGACCGTCGTAAATAAAGCAGCTAAAGCAACCGTTGCGGTGTCGATCATTATATTATCCGGGGGAAATTTAATTTAGTCGGTATGACTGACTCTAACCCCGAAATAATCCAACTCGGCTATCAGATTGAATTTCGGCGGCTTCTCTATGTCAAGCAACTCGAAAATCTCTTTCAAGCGTCTTTGCTTTAGCTTTTCAAGATCCCCGTATCGAATCGTAAACAACATATTTTGCTTACCGGGCGGATAGTGTTTTTTGATTTCGTCTATTCTGCGATTTATCGTCAGCACAGCATTTTTCAATAAAACCGAAATTTCCTGAGCCAATTCAATCGTTGCATTTCCATCGGTTAAACCTCTCGATTTCTCGAAAGAATCCGTCTTTGTCTTCCGCTTTGCCAATGACGTCAGGCGTGTACTCTTGACTTGCGGCACCAATATACTTGCTTCGGTTATAACAATCTTTGTAGAATTTTTTCGGGTTGTCATCGGTTTACATTATGGGTTACCACGGAGGACCGCTCGTCGTTATACACAAGTAACGTCATGGATATTGGCAAACGCTTATCGAATTTCGGTGATCTGCGCTGTTTGATAAGTTACAGAATATTGCTCATCGGAGGGGGCTTCGATAAAAAACATGGTTACCAAGCATTAATGGCTCCGATAGTCGCGACGAAGGCGTCGCTCCCACTGAGAGCGTCGGAAGCTATGTGGGAGCGATCCCCTGATCGCGATTTCGAAGTCAAGAGTGTTAAGTGACAATAAATGGTATCGAGGTCTCATTGGCTAAGATTGCAAAAGGGTAATTTTTGACTTATGTATAAAAATGAGCGGAGGACCGTGGGAACCAGAAAAAGAATTTCCTTATCCATTGATTGCCGGACCCTTCAGGAACGACGAGGAACTATTAATATAAAAACGGGGGCATGATACGAGCATTACGAATTTTCGATTCGGCATTTCGTATGCCTTCTATAAATTCCTGTAGGGATTTTTTTGCATTTTGCAAATAATACTCATCTAATTTCGGATCGTTCTCTATCAATTTAGTCAAATACTGCTTGGTATTTTGCCGCTTGATTTCGAGGCTCGGCGCGCATTGTTCATAAGCCATTTTCGTACTTAGATTGCCCTGTATCGACTGATGACGTAATTGATCGCAGCGCTTGCAAACCTCGTCGAATTCTTTTTGAATGCATTCTATTTCGATCCGACTATTCATTAAATTTACCCATCATTACCATAATCAGTAGCGCCAGTATTTCGGCGAAAGCAATACCAAAATCGTAAATATTTCTAAGCGCCCCAAGAGCATCGCAAAACAAGCCAACCATTTGACCGGATCGCTTACCGTTCTAAAGCTTGTCGCAACATCGCCCAAGCCTGGGCCAACGTTATTGATACAGGCCGCAACCGCTGAAAAAGCCGTCACTTGATCGAGTCCCCCAGCCATCATCAATAACATGATAATTCCGAAGGATACAACATATAAACCAAAAAAGCCCCAAACCGCCTCGATAATCCGTTCTTGCTGCACCTCTTTGCCAATCTTAACGGGAATACGGGCATTCGGATGAATCAAGCGTTGAATTTCTCGGTCACCTTGTTTATAAAGCAACATTACGCGTATGACTTTCAAGCCTCCAGCCGTCGAACCCGCACAGCCTCCGACAAAACCGATAAACACTAGCATTACCGGCACCGGCCCTGGCCAGTTATAAAAATCGGTCGTTGAAAAACCGGACGTAGTCATAAACGACACGATTTGGAACATGCCATGCCGCATCGCATCGAATAACGAAAAATCAGAGATGCCTTCATAATACAGTATTCCTCCGACCACTGACCCCGATAAAATCATCAACAACAAATAGGTACGCGCCTCGCTATCCAATCGATAAACTTTCAACGAAGCGCTTTGCAATGCTGCGAAATGTAAGGCGAAATTCATACCGGATACGGCCATAAAAAAAATCGCGACGGTTTCTATCGCCGGATTTTTGAAAAAGCCGATGCTGTCGTCATGCGTCGAATAACCGCCATTAGCCGCTGTCGAAAATGAATGCCCGATCGCATCGAACCAATCCATACCGGCAATTCGATAAGCAATCGCACAGATTATCGTGATCCCTAAATAGATCACCCAAAGCGCCTTAGCGGTCCCGGCGATACGTGGCGTCAACTTACTATCTTTGACAGGCCCCGGTACTTCGGCCCGAAACAACTGCATGCCACCGATACCCAAGACCGGCAAAACCGCTAATGCCAGCACGATAACGCCCATCCCGCCGAACCATTGCAATAATTGCCGATAAAACAAAATCGATTTCGGCATATCGTCCAAACCTTCGAGAATGGTCGCGCCGGTCGTGGTGAAACCCGAAACCGATTCGAACACGGCATCGGTGATCGATAATTTAGGAGCATCGCCTAAAATAAACGGCACAGCACCCATCGTTCCCAGAATCATCCAAAATAACGCGACGATCAAAAAACCGTCACGATGATATAACTGACGTTTTTCATTACGGAACGGAAACCAAAGCACGGTACCCGCACTCAGCAAAATCAAAAAACTTTGCCAAAACAAGGACTCGGCCTGGTCCTGGTAAATATAAGAAACCAACAACGGCAGGAACAGGGTGGTGCTGAACATCATCAACATCAATCCGATGCTTCTTAAAACGACTTTAGCTTGCATATGATAGTCCGTTAAATGCGCTGAAAATAACTTTCAATGTTTTTAACGAGTTTCTTATCCAGCGCGAACATCACGATATGATCGTTCTCTTCGAAAACTGTATCATGATGAATCGGAATGACTTCTTTATTTCGAATCAAGGCGCCCAGCACAACACCTTCGGGAAGCTTCACTTCATCGACTCTAAGTCCCACGACCGATAATGAGCGGCCGTCTTCGTCCTTATGCGCGATTGCCTCGATGGCCTCGGCGCTTCCGCCGCACAAAGAGCTGACTCTGGCGACGTCGCCCTTGCGAACATGCTTCAGAATATGTCCCAAAGTTTCTTGGTTCGGCTGGACCACTACATCGATTTCGCTACCCGCCAATAGTTTGATATACGAACCATGATTGAGCAAACAAATCGTTTTCTTGACTCCCAGCTTTTTTGCCAAGGCGGCGGCAATAATATTAACGCCGTCGTTATTAGTGACCGCGCAAAACAAATCGGTCTTGGCAATTAGCTCATCGACGAGTAACGTTTCCTCGGTACAGTCGCCCTGCAGTACAACAGTATTTTCGAGTTCGTTGGCAATTTTCTTAACCCGTACCGGGTCATGCTCAATAACCTTGACCTGGTGATTGTGCTCTAGGGCCATCGCCAAGCGTTTGCCGATATGGCCGCCACCGGCAATCATGATCGTTTTGACCGGCTCTTCCAAGGTATGAAGCTCGGTCAATACTTTGCGGATTTTATGTCGAGGAGAAACGAAAAATACTTCGTCGCCTTCGAGAATATCAGCCTCGCCATTAACCGCCAATGACTCGCCCTGTCTGAATATCGCCACGACGCGAATCTTTCCATTGGCGAGCTTCTGTTTGAGCGCCTTGATTTTCTTGCCGGTTAAAAAGCCTTCGGGAACGGCCTTGATCGAAAACAGCCTTACCAGTCCATCCGCAAATGAAGAAATATGTAAAACGCCCGGGAACTTGATTAAATTATGAATCGCTTCCATCACAATCTGCTCGGGACTGATCACGATATCGATCGCGATTCCATAAGGATTGAATAATTCAGGATGCTTAAGAAAATCGATTGCTCTTACCCGAGCGATCGTTTTAGGCTTGCTATATAAAGTGTTGATGATCTGGCAAGCCAGCATATTGGTTTCATCTCGGTCGGTCACCGCAATGACGATATCGGTATCGCGAACACCGGCCATCTCTAATATACTGGGGTGGGCCGCATTACCGGCTACCGTGGCAATATCGTAGCGTTCCTTCAGCGCCGCCAATAATTCCGGCTTTCTGTCGATCACGACAATATCGTTTTCTTCGCTAGCCAAAGCACTAGCAACGGATGAGCCGGTCACACCGGCACCTAAAATGAGTATTTTCATTGCTCCCTATTTTTTTCATGCCCAAAACGGAAAGCCCGATTTAACCGCATGTATCAAGGTTAAACCAGGCATTTTATAGTAATTGCCGAGCCGCTTCGAGCTTTTGATTCCTTATTTTCTTGCTGGTTTTATAGCGCGCAACTATTATTGGTCATTGAGTCAAAATAGTTCAAATCACTCGAATCACATCAAGCAATGAAAATATTGGTCGTAGACGACATAGAGCAAAACAGACTGATGCTATTTAAGCTATTATCGCGAAAAGCGCATCAAATCCTATTTGCCGAAAATGGACTCGAAGCCATCGAACAATTCA
>SLIO01000261.1 GCA_007135635.1 Methylomicrobium sp.
CAAATCGTTCCGTTATGCAATTTCAAATGCTCGAAAATTTCCGAGACAGGACCTAAGTCTTCAGGTAGTAAAATCGGGAAATGATCCAGATTTTCCTGGAAGCATTCTAGGATCGTTTTTCTGGCGTATCCGGTTCCGAAGCTGACCCGTTTGACCGGTCCTTGCGCGGCTCCGGCATAACCTCCCGTTTCGATGGCTTGCTCGAAAAGCGGAATCCGCGATTCGTGCCAAAGGTTTTTGCCGAATAAATACGGCGCATTGCCGCATAGCGCGACCATCGGTGCCGAAGCAATAATCGATGCATTATAAAAATGATGTGCGATCGAAAGCGGTACTTGCGTGTGGATTTGGAATGAGGTCGTTGCCGACTCCAGCATCACGTCATAATGGTCTGTTTGCAGATGTTCGATGCCGGTGATATCGAGGTGTATCGGTTTGCCCCGGGAGTGCAGGATTTGTTCGTTAAGCGCGCGGTAGCGATTGAGGTCTGACATGTTGCCGAGGTTGAGGTCGGCTTGTTTCAGTGTCGGAAGCGTGCCGATCATGATGATGCGAGTATTGCAGCTTTCTGCATGAAGGCGTGCCTTATTCCAGGTGGCTTGCAATTGTTCGTTCAGGCGACTGCCGAGATTGCCGGCTATAGGTGTCGGTACGCTGTTGAGTTCGATATTGAATTTAGCCAACTCCGCGAAAGCTAGGGGATCGTTTAAGCTGGACAAGAAGCGATCATTAATCGGTGCGGGAACCATGTTCTCATCGACCAGCCAGGCTTCGATCTCGAAACCTGCGACCGGATGGCGGTTCGAAAAGGCTTGTTGATCGAATAATTTACTGAGTAGTAAAGTTTCCTGATGCAATTTTTGATGGAACCGGTCAAAATCATCCAAATCATAATGCGATGTTGAGATTTCCTGACCCATAATTGTTGTCCGTTTGAATTTGATTCATGTTAATTTCAATAGGCTTAACACGTCAACCGCTAGTGGTAATTGTGACCACGAGAATTATGTATTTAGGCGTGCGCTTCAAATAAATCCCAAACGGGTTTGATTCGCTCGGGCAAAGGATTCAAGCGCCCGAGTTCAACCCAGACGTGTTTCGGGTTGTGAAAATCCGAACCTTTCGAGCCGGCCAGGTCGAATTTTTGCGCATATTGCGTTGATGATTGAATGTCTCCCGGGTCGTTGCGACCGCAAACGACTTCGATCGCGTCGCCGCCGGTTTCCTTAAAGGCGGTTAATAACCGTTTCATCCAGGATGCGGTGAGTTTGTAACGCATCGGATGCGCCAATACCGCGATGCCGCCCGATTCCTTAATCCAACCGATGGCTTCTTCGAGTCCGGCCCATTCGGTCGAGACATAGGCGGGTTTACCTTGACCGATATATCGGTCGAACGCTTCTTGTTGCGTCGTGATATGGCCTTCCGACAACAAAAAATCGGCAAAATGGGTACGTGTGATCATGCCGTCGCCTGCCGCGTCCTTGACCGCTTTGAGCGCACCAAAAATACGTTTCTTTTCGAGTTTGGCGGCAATTTGCTCGGCGCGTTCGCGGCGTATCGCTTGAAGTTTGTGTATTCCTTCTTTTAAACGCGGGCTTTCCGGGTCGATATTCAAACCGACGATATGAAGGCAGTGCTTATGCCAGGAGGTCGATAGCTCGATGCCTGAAATCAGATCGATACCGGCCTCGGTTGCAGCTTGCTTGGCCTCGACGAGTCCATCGGTCGTGTCATGGTCGGTCAATGCGAGACAGGTGACGCCTTGTGCTTTGGCTCTCTGAATCAGTTTGCTAGGTGTCAATGCACCGTCCGATGCAGTGGAATGGCTGTGTAGGTCGTAGTTTTCTGGCATGATGAAGGTTCAAGGTTCAAGGTTCAAGGTTTGTAGGTTAAAGGTTAAAGGTTAAAGGTTGAAGGTGATTTTAATTCCTTTTACCTTTTATCTTGCACCTTTCCCCTGCTTTTCTCATTGATATTCACCATATAGTTTGGCATAGAGACCTTTTTGTGCGATTAAGGTTTCATGACGGCCTTGTTCGCAGATGCCGCCTTCCTCGAATACATAGACATGATCGGCTTGTTTGACGGCGCTCAAACGATGGGCAATGATTATTGTTGTTCGGCCTTCGAGAAATTGGGCCATGGCTTGATGTAGTTTGTGTTCGGTTTCGGAATCGAGTGCCGAGGTGGCTTCGTCGAGTATCACGACTTTAGGGTTTGCGACGATCATGCGGGCAATCGCCATTCTTTGCCGTTGCCCGCCTGACAATCGCATTCCGTGTCGCCCGACGATGGTATCGAGGCCATTGGGCAATTCGTCGATTGCGCTTTTCAATTGGGCAATTTCAAGGGCTTTCCATAGCGCACGATCATCGACCGGTTTGCCGAGCGTCAGATTGGTTCGAATCGTGTCATTAAACAAAATCGGATGCTGCAATACCGTCACGACATGCTCCCGGATAATTTCGAGCCCAATCTGTTCGACCGGGACCTCGTCATAATAAATGGTGCCGCTATCGGGCGTATAGAGGCCGATCAGGGTTTGCACCAGAGTCGATTTACCGCCGCCGCTGGCACCGACCAAGGCAACTTTTTCGCCGGCAGGTATGGTGAGTTTGATGTTATTCAAGACCTTTTCGTCGCTATAGCCGAAATTCAGATTTTCGACGCGGATCGAGACGGTTTTTTTATGACGGAAAGGGTTTTTAATATGCGGATAATGCGGCTCTTGTTGAAGTGCGTTGAGTTTATTGATTCGATTTAGCGCGCCTTTAGCGGCATAAAAGGCATATTGAATGCCCAAAATTTCCTGCACAGGTGCCATCATAAACCAAAGGTAACCAAATACCGCGAGCATTTGGCCGATACTGAGATCTGAATAAAACACCATCAGCATCGCCAGCGCCCGAAATATATCGAAGCCGAATAAAAAAATCAAAAAACTCAAGCGAGTTGCCGCATCGCTTTTCCAAGCAAAGGCGGTTGAATAATCTTTGACCGAACGCGCCGCGTCGATCAGTTGCCGGCAATAATGCTTTTCGCGGTTGCTGGCCCGGATTTGATGAATCGCTTCGAGCGTTTCAGTCAACGCTTGTTGAAAGACTTCGTAGGATGAGTTTTCCTTGGATTTGAGATCCTTGACCCGCGAACCGACTGCGCGTGTGAAATAAATAACGACCGGATTCAACAGCAAAATAAAGAGCCCCAATTGCCAATGCATCCATAGCAAAATTGCGGCCGTGCCGACAATTGTCAGCACGGCAACCAATAAACGGCTGGTCGTAGTGCCGATAAAGCTGTCGATTGTATCGAGGTCTGTGACCATATGTGTGACGACGGTGCCGGCGCCCAAGCTTTCGTATTCGGACATCGATATGGTTTGCAGGCGGTCGATCAGGTTGCGGCGAATTCTAAAAACGATATCCTTGGAGATGCAAGTGAATTGTTTACCTTGAATGATGTGAAATAGGATCGAGATAATACGCAGCAATAAGCTGAGCAGTAGAATAGTTACGATATAAAGAACGGGAGTCTGCCAGGCTTCGGGCGTGAAGCGATTAATCGTGGCGATGACTAGGCCGGGCCTGTCGAGCAGCACTTCGTCGACTAGCAGCGGCATCAGTAATGGTACCGGAACACTGGCAATCGTACCCAATATCGCTATGATATGGGCAACCAGCAATTCCTTTTTATGCAGCAGCGCGATGCGATAAATATAATTCCAAGTGTAAAGTGAAGGGTTTTGAATGAGCTTTTTGCTGTGCACGTTCCGCCGCGTTGATTGAGATAAATTGATGAAATTATAAGCCGTGTCATCTATTTTAAAAACCCCAAACCCAATGAATGTTCAATTAATTATTTGCTTGTTAGGGCTATTAAGCTCGTTTTCGGTCGCATCGGCAATAAATATCGACGACCGGCGCCAGGCATTTTTAAATGCCGAGAAACAAATTGCGTCAATGAATGGAGGCGCTTTTCCTAACATTGCCGAATCGCTCAGCGATTATCCGTTATATCCACTACTCAAATTTCAATGGCTGAAAAAAAATTTGGACCGCGATCAAGAGATTAAGCGTTATTTGAACGATTATCCTGATCTACGCTACTCGGCGTTACTGAGACGCGATTGGTTGAAGTATTTGTCGGACGATAAGCGCTGGCAGGCATTGGTCGAGCATTATCGGCCAAGCGACGATGCCGAGCTTAAGTGTCATTACCAATGGGCCAGATTAAAAACCGGGTATCGTGATGACGCATTGATCGAAGCCAAAAAACTTTGGACGGTCGGTTATTCGCAACCAAAAGCTTGTAATCCGCTGCTGGATGAATTGATGGCATCGGATTATTTTACGCAAGACATGATTTGGCGGCGTTTCGAATTAGCTTTGAGAAATAATAAGGTTCCGTTGGCCCATTATCTCAAAAAGTTGTTCGGCCCGAGCGATCAGTTGGTGGCCGACTTTTGGCTCAAGGTGCATCAATCGCCACGGATGGTCGAGCAGTCGTCCGAATGGCAAAAAGATTATCGTACGCTGGGATCGATTTTTGCCTATGGCATCGAGCGCTTAGCCGATTCCGACGTGGATGCTGCGTTGAACGTTTGGGACGCCAATAAACATCTTTATGTTATACCGGCCGAGGCTATCGATAAAGTCGAGCGCAAACTGGGTTTATCGTTGGCTTTTGCTAAGCGCGATGGGGCCTATGGTCGATTGATCAAGGTTCACAATGCCGATGCCACGGTTAGAGAGTGGCGAGTTAGGGCAGCCTTGCTCGAACAAAACTGGCTTTATGTCATTGAGGCTTTGAACGGCTTAAGCGAACAGGAAAAAAATCAACCCCGTTGGCAATATTGGTTGGCCCGCGCGTTGAACGAAACCGGGCAGCG
>SLIO01000421.1 GCA_007135635.1 Methylomicrobium sp.
GGGTCGGCCGATCGCCGAATTGTTCCTTGATACCAATACCGACACCCTGCTGCCCTATTTGTCGGGGCAAAAAAATTTATTGCATATCTCGTTGCCGCCTAATAATAAACCGGTCGATACACTCGACGAAATCCGGGTCTCGCGCTACGGCGACCGAAACCGAGCCGAACCGGCGCGTTTTATATCGCCGGCACCGCAAACTGACCCGATGACCCAAGGCGAAAGTTACTTTTTCGAAACTGAACACGGCGGCATTCGGACCGGTATGCGAGTCGCCGCCTTCATACCGTTGCGCGAAAACGCCGAAGTCGGCGTGTTGATTCCGGCATCATCCGTCATTCGTCATCTCGGTCAAATTTTCGTTTACGTCAAAACGGCTCCGGAACATTTTCAACGACGGAATATCGCAGGCTTAATCGACGCTCATGCCGGCTATTTCGTCACGGACGGTTTGCATGCCGGTCAGGAAATCGTCGTAAAAGGCGCGCAAATATTGCTTTCGGAGGAATTCAAAAGCCAAATTCCCGATGATGATGAGGATGACGATGATTGATTTGCCTCACCCTGAGATGCTTAGACTTCGAGAGTTTTTGCCTGAGTTCCCGGTCTTGCTTATTTTTATACATCAATACTGTCATGCCCGCCGGGCAGCAGGAAATCTGTTTTAAAATGCTGAGTGCATTAATCCGCTTTGCGATCCGTCAACATGGCATCGTGATCATCGCTGCAATATTGCTATTCATCTACGGCTTTTACCGTTTCGCCGGGGCAGGCCTTGACATCTTTCCGGAGTTCTCGCCGAAGCAAATCATCATCCAAACCGAGGCGCCCGGTTACTCCGCCGAGCAGATCGAGACGCTGGTCACGCAAGCGATTGAAAGCGCTATCTCAGGGCTGATTGGTCTAAAAACGATCCGCTCTGAATCGATACAGGGTTTATCGGTCGTCATCGCACTTTTTGAAGAAAAGAGCGATATCCACCGTAATAGGCAGATGGTCGGCGAACGCCTGGCCGGCATCGCCAATCGACTGCCGCAAGGTATTGGTCCGCCACTGGCCGTACCCTTGTCTTCGTCATCGGCAACAGTTTTGACGATCGGAATGCATTCGGATCAGCAGGATTTAATGTCGCTTAGAAGCCTTGCCGACTGGACCATCGTGCCACGCTTAATGGCGGTCCCAGGCGTTGCCGATGTCAATGTATTCGGCGGTGAAATTCGACAATTACAAATTCAAGTCGACTCCGCTCGTTTGCAACGTTTCGGCTTGGCGCTCGATGAAGTCATTCAGGCTGCCTTGGAATCGACGAACCTTCAAGGCGGTGGATTCATCGAGACTGACAACCAGCGTTTTAGCATCAAGCTTTCCGGCCAAAATCTCAGCCCGGAACGACTGCAAGATATTATTGTTAGGCATACTCAAGGCCGAAGTGTCACACTCGGGGATGTCGCCGATATTCGCTATGGTCCGGAACCGCCAATCGGCGCCGCGCAAATCATGGGCAATCCGGGCGTCGTCATGATGGTCATCGGCCAATACGGCGCCAATACGCTTACTGTTTCAAGACAGGTCGAAAAAGCCTTGAGCGAATTCAATACCCTGTTCGCCAAACAAGGAATATCATTTTATCCGAACTTGTTTCGTCCGGCCGATTACATCGAAACCTCGCTGCATAATCTGTCGGGGCATTTATTGATCGGTGGCTTATGCGTGTTGATTGTACTGTATTTATTTTTATTCGACATGCGCACCGCCTTCATCGCCGCAACCGCGATACCGGTATCGCTGGTTGCCGCTATTTTGGTACTGCTCGAATTCGGCGTCAATTTGAATATCATGGTCTTGGGCGGGCTTGCCATTGCACTTGGCGAAGTCGTCGACGATGCGATCATCGACACCGAAAATATCTTTCGCCGGTTGCGGGAAAACCGGCTTTCGGCAGCGCCGCGCGCGGTTTCCGACGTCATCTACTCCGCCTCGATGGAAGTCAGGGGTTCGGTGGTCTATGCCAGCTTTATCGTCGCATTGGTATTCGTGCCGCTGCTAACTTTGACCGGCGTCGCCGGACGTCTGTTTGCACCACTGGGCATGTCCTACATTCTTGCCATACTCATGTCGCTAGTTGCTGCATTAACACTGACTCCGGCGCTGTGTTTCATGTTATTGAGCAAATACCACACAACCGTTAAAGAACCACCATTGATCCGGTTCTTGAAACCGGTTTACCGGCGTTGGCTCAGCATCGTTAGCCGGCATTTTAAACTAGTAATTCCGGCCGCCATGCTAATCTGTATCACCGGCTTGGCTGCATTGTTTTTCACAAATAGCCGATTTCTACCGCCGCTGCGTGAAGGTCATTATATTGTGCATACCACTAGCATTCCCGGCACGGCGCTGAAGGAATCGATCAGAATCGGTACGAAAATCACCGAGCAATTTTTACAAATTCCGGGCGTCGTTTCGGTTTCGCAATGGGCCGGACGCGCCGAGCGTGGCGCCGATACCTACGGCAGTCATTACAGCGAATATGAAGTGCGCCTAGAGCCGATGTCCGGCCCGAAACAGCAACAAGTCTTAAACCGATTGCGCGAAACTTTGAATGGTGTTCCGGGCATCGTCTACGAGGCCAACACTTTTTTGACCGAACGGGTCGACGAAACCATCTCCGGCTATACGTCGCCTCTCGTGATCAATGTTTTCGGCAATGACTTAGCGGCTCTCGACATGAAGGCCGAGGAAATCGCTAGGCTGCTACGATCGATTCCGGGTGCCACCGATGTGACGGTCCGTTCGCCGCCCGGCACGCCGATGCTCGAAATCCGGTTGCAATCGGACAAGCTGGCCTTTTGGGGACTGCGTCCGGCGCACGTCATGAACACCCTGCAAAGTGCCTATGAGGGCCGCATCGTCGGCAAACAACTCGAAGGTAACCACATTGACAACATTGCGGTTACCTTTGATGTCAATCTCCGCAATAATCCCGAAGCGCTCGAAAAACTGCCGATACGCGCCCCGGACGGCACGCTCGTGACTCTCGGGCAAGTCGCCAATATCGAACAAACCTCCGTGAGATACAATATCCTGCATGAAGGAGCGCAAAGACGGCAATCCGTTACCGCAAACATTATCGGTCGGGATTACGAATCGTTCGTCGCCGAACTGAAACAGCGAGTGTTTGATGAAATTACCTTTTCGGCCGACATGTATCCGGAATTTACCGGCGCCGCGATCGAACAAGCCGAGGCGCGCCGGGAATTGATCTTGCATTCGCTGTTGGCCGGTGCGGGCGTGTTGATGCTGATCCACATTGCGATCGGCAGCTTCCGTCACACAATATTGACACTCGTGAATCTGCCGTTTTCGTTGATCGGCGGTGTTGCGGCGGTATTATTGACCGGTGCGACACTATCGGTCGGTTCGGTCGTCGGTTTCATTACGCTGTTCGGCATCACCGTACGGAACAGCATTATGCTGATCGCCCATTATCGGCATCTGGTGCAAACCGACGGCAAAAGCTGGAATTTCGCAACAGCCGTGCAAGGCGCGGAAGAACGTCTGCCGTCGATCCTAATGACCGCATTGGTCACCGCGCTAGCGATGCTTCCTATCGCATTGAATAGCGATAATCCTGGGCGCGAAATCATGGGCCCGATGGCCGCAATCATCATCGGCGGTTTGGTATCCTCGACGCTACTTAACCTATTAGTCATGCCGATTATTTTGTTACGATTCGGCATTTTTTCAGGACAACAAACTAACGGGAAATCCCAAAGGCCATAATGATTGTAAAGAGCCGCTTGTTTTAATTGTCGACACGATGCCGGGTACACGGCCGACAAGTTCTCTTAATTGTTGTTAAGCCCGAAATACTCATTCAAATAGTATTTGATTTCGGCAATATCGAAACTATCGATATGCCGTTCGAGCCGTTCATCGATCAAACAAGACTGTGCTATGTAACTAGTCGTAAGTAGGCAAATATACTCATCGTAGATCAAAATTCGGCACCGGGGTGACCGTCAAAGGACGCCACAAATACATCCATGTAGGCTCTATGCCGATCACCCCGGCGCCTACTTAAGCATTTGAAGTGCGAAAGGTATACCTATAGGCGCGATTCACTTAGCATATGTTCAAAAATAACTTTCCTATGCCAAACCCCTCTCCCTAACCCTCTTCCTGAAGGAGAGGGTGAAAAATGCGGAAGTTATTTTTAACGGCATCTTTAACTGGCACCGAACTGTCTAAAACTTGCCCGTACTAAATACAAAACCATCTATAATCCACGTAAATGTAAATTACGGGCAGATCGCAATTTTCGTACTATCAATCATTCATGTATTTCATTGTGCAACTGATCATTCCATTCTTTTTGCTTTTTTTGTCGATACCATCTGTTGCCGCTGCGTTATCTAAAAGTTCGGCTAATACACCGGATCCAGTACCGGAACGCACCATAACCTTGAATCCCGAAGAACAAAAGTGGCTCGAGAAACATAAAAAAATCCGAATCGCTTTCGACGGAGAATTTCCCCCATTTAGCTTTGTCAACGATGAAGGCATTATCGAAGGCGTTGCCGTTGAAATCATTAGTTTGCTAAGCCGGCGGCTTGGCATTGACTTCGAAATTTATCCGCATACTGAGTGGAGCCGGGTTTACGAAGCCGCCGTCTCGAAACAGGCCGATGTCGTGGCGACGATGGTCAACAGACCGGAGCGTCGCACATGGTTTCTCTTTACTCAACCCTATCTCAACAAATCGCTAGTCATAATTACTCGAAAAGACAATTTCTCTATCAAGCGCCGCACCGATATCGCCGGCAAAAAAATAGCCCTGGTTAAGCATTACTAGTATGTTAATAAA
>SLIO01000191.1 GCA_007135635.1 Methylomicrobium sp.
AACCATGTCTAGCATGATTGATTACTGCAATGATGCTGGTCAAACCTACTACAACTAAAGAAGTGACGATCGCGTCTTTTGCCTCCAACCCGGAAAAGTAAACCAGCACCGGCACGGTCAAAATCGAACCACCACCACCCAACAAACCGAGTAGAATACCAATCAGTGTCGCCAACGCGGCCAACATATACATGATTAGCCCTGCCTAATCAAAGCATCCTGGCCCGGTTGACCGCAGGCTTGATTGGCCGGCAGTGCTTCATCGATAAATTTAGGGTAGGGTAAATCCAGATTATGCATGATGGTGATAAATTCGGCCTTGCTGATGCCTTTGCCGAGCCGGGCGTTCGAATCGATTTCCTGGCGTATCGTCGAAACGGTTTTACCGTTGTAATCATGACCGGGAAATACCAGTGTGTCGGGCAGCAGCGAAAACAGTTTCTTAATAATACTGTCATACAGGGTCGCAGCATCGCCTTCCTGAAAATCAGTGCGCCCGCAACCGTTGATCAGCAAAGCATCGCCGGTAAATACCCGGTCGCCGATAACATAACTGACGCAACCGGAAGTATGGCCGGGCGTATGCAGGACCTTAATTTCGATATCACCGACCTGCAGCTCCACACCGTCGGTCACGAGTAAATCGGCGCATATTGCTCCGGCATCGCGATGCACGATGCTTTTGCTGCCCAGCCTATCTCTTAGCAAGCCGGCTGCTGTAATGTGATCGGCATGAACATGCGTTTCCAGGGTATTGATCAGCGTTAAATCCAAGTCGTCCAATAATTCCATGTACAAATCGGCTTCGCTTTCGACCGAATCGATGATGACGGCTTTCCGGGTACGTTCGCAAGCAAGGAGATAACTGTAAGTAAAGGTATCGGGCTCAAAAAGTTGTCTAAAAATCATGTCAGATCTCCGAAGCAATCAGTCTATTTATAATTAAATGCTAATATTGATTGTACGGAATGCGCTACTGAAAGTGAAGCATTGTTAAGCAGCAGATGTCAGAAATTCCCAGTTTGAGATTTTTCGCCGTGTTTAGGGTCTGGAGTATGCCAGCCTAGGAACGCCGTAAACCCATCCTTGGAATCTTGACGGCAGTCTGAACGCCAGGGGTGGTGTGCATGCGGATTTTGCAAGAACAAAAAACCTGGCTTGCCGCCGACGCCTGCAAATCGAGTTATCGAAACCTCCACAAAATAGGGAAGTTATTTATGACCAAATCCTAAACCGATGAAACTTGAATATTTCTGAGCGTAGAAAAACCTATTCGCATTAATGCTGCCATGAATGTTTTTTATATCCCTAAAATAGAGCACGACAACCATTAACGCACAATAATAGTGCGTATAATGTGCCATTTTATTTGTTTGATTGCAGGCATGAATACTGCTTCATAGCTTATCAGCAACAATTATTTTTTAAACTTGATTAGAATCGGAATCGAACATTCGAAGCGCCGAAAGATAGTTAACTGAATGAACATAGGTGAAAGCGTGGCGAAATCTCAATCCCTCATTCAAGAATTTCCTTTTTGGTTCACGCAACGCGTGGAATCACGGCTTATATTTCTTTACGGCGAGGAACGCACGAAAGACTTGATGAACCGTTTACTCGGTCGTATGCAACAATTTTCAAGCCTAAAATCACAACCTCACGTCGAATATTGGACTGAACAGGATGTCATTTTGATCGCCTACGGCGATAACATCCGGCAAACCAAGGCAACACCGCTGGCAACGCTGTACGAATTTTTGTTGCTCCATCTAAAAGATTGCATCAATAGCGTTCATGTTTTGCCTTATTTTCCGTTTAGCTCCGACGATGGTTTTGCAGTGATAGACTATAAAACGGTCGACCCGCAATTAGGCGACTGGCGGGACATCGAGCGTCTTACGCACAACTTTAGCCTGATGACTGACTTGGTGATTAATCATGTGTCCCGCGAAAATCTTTGGTTTATCGATTATCTCAGTCATAAAAAACCGGCCTGCGATTATTTTATCGAAATGCCGGATCATACCGACGTCAGCTCGGTCGTGCGCCCTCGTAGCACGTCGGTGTTAGTGCCGGCTCACACCCATCAGGGCTTACGCTATGTCTGGGCGACATTCGGCGAAGACCAAATCGATGTCAACTTCGCCAATCCCGACGTATTGTTCGAGTTTATCGAGATTTTGCTATTGTATATCGAAAAAGGTTCTCGATTTATTCGGCTGGATGCGGTCGCGTTTCTGTGGAAAAAACTGGGAACTCGCTGTATCAACTTGCGCGAAACCCACGAAGTCGTCAAATTATTACGCGACATTGTCGATCTGGTCGCGCCCGGCACGATATTGATTACCGAAACCAATGTGCCGAACGGCGAAAACTTAAGCTATTTCGGCAATAGCGACGAAGCGCACATGGTCTACCAATTCACGCTACCGCCTTTGCTGTTGCATGCGATCTATCATGGCAACTCGCATTACTTGACTCGTTGGGCCAAGGATATGCCTCGTCCGCAAAAAAACTGTACCTATTTGAATTTCATCGCATCTCACGATGGCATCGGCTTGCGTCCGGCGGAAGGCATTTTGCCCGAAATGGAAGTCACGGCATTGGTCGATGCGATGCACGAATACGGCGGCTATGTGAGCACACGTACCGGTTTGGATGGACGACCCGCACCTTATGAAATCAATATCGCGCTATTCGACGCACTTAAAGGCACGGCTTTGGGGTTTGATCAATGGCAGATTCAACGATTTATTTGCGCGCATACTATTATGATATCGTTACAGGGAATTCCGGCCATTTACCTGAATAGCCTGATCGCAACCGCAAATGATTATCATGGCGTCGAGCAGTCGGGCAAAACGCGCTCGATCAACCGGCATAAATGGGAATATAGCGAATTGATGGACTTATTGAATAACCCTCATAGCCCAAATGCGATTATATTCCATGAACTCAAACGGTTAATCGGCATTCGACGCAGACAAGCCGCATTTCACCCTGACTCGGCACAGGAAACCTTGAACGTTGATTCGGCATTGTTCGCATTTTGGCGCACCAACACAGAACACCGGCAACGTATTCTGGTCGTAAGCAATATTACGCCGCAACGGCAATCCATGACTTTGCCGAATCATCCTCACCCCGAAGGGTCGGGATTGTGGCGGGATTTGATCGAGCGCACCGCAATCAACAAGAACACTGCCGAGTTGGTTTTGTACCCTTACCAAACCGCCTGGCTCGAAGCATTGGATTAGCATACTTCGCGAGAAGTTGTTTCGAACCCGAACCGAAAAACCTATAATGTCAAGAATAAACCGTTTTTAACGCCTACCCGCTCCCGGCAAATCCTATAAAACTCATGCTAATAACAACTGAAGTCATCGGTTATATTGCCGCGACACTCACTACCCTGTCTTTTTTACCTCAAGCACTATTGACGCTTAAAACACGCAATACCGAATCGCTATCATTAAGCATGTATAGCCTGTTTACGACCGGCGTTTTACTTTGGCTTATCTATGGGTTATCAATTTCAGACAAGGCTATTATCTTCGCTAATTCAATAACATTTTTATTGGCTTTATCGATACTGTCTTTCAAAGTCTACAATACATTACGCGGCAGACAGTAGCTTACGGGTTTTAACCCTACTCAAATGGAGATCAAACGAATATGACCAAGAATGTCACCCTAACCCGGTTCATCATCGAGCAACAACGCGAATTCCCTGGAGTTTCAGGAACTTTTACCTTATTGCTGAACGATATCGTCAAAGCCTGTAAACAGATTTCGCACATGGTTAATCGAGGAGACTTAATCGGCGTTCTGGGCAGCGCGGGTTCGGAAAATGTACAGGGTGAAGTACAGAAAAAATTGGATATCATCACCAACGACATCATGGTGGATTCGTTGATTTGGACAGGCCACCTATCGGGCATGGCTTCCGAGGAAGTCGACGACATCATCCGAATTCCCGATCATTATCCGCGTGGTAAATACCTAGCGCTATTCGACCCGCTGGACGGCTCCTCCAACATCGACGTCAACTTGACCGTCGGAACCATTTTTTCCATTTTGCGTTATAACGGCACCGGTCAACCGCAATTGGCAGACTTTTTACAAAAAGGCAGCGAACAAGTCTGCGCCGGCTTTGTGCTGTACGGCCCATCGACAATGATGATCTTGACAACGGGCCACGGCGTCAACGGCTTTACCCTGGACCAGGACATCGGCGAGTTCATTCTGACGCATCCCAATATGACCATCCCGGCCGAAACCTGCGAGTTTGCGATTAACATGTCGAACCAACAATTTTGGGAAGCACCTGTCAAACGTTATATCGACGAATGTGTATCAGGCGAGCAAGGCCCGCGCGGCAAAAGCTTCAACATGCGCTGGGTGGCATCCTTGGTGGCCGAGGTCTTCCGGATTTTGACCCGCGGCGGCGTATTTTTATATCCCTATGATTTGCGCGATCCCGCTAAGCCTTGTAAATTGCGTCTGATGTACGAAGCCAATCCGGTCGCCTTTATCGTCGAACAAGCCGGCGGCGCTTGTTCGACAGGACGGGAGCGTATGTTAGACCTCCAACCGAAGGGCCTGCATCAACGCGTTCCGTTGATTTTAGGATCGAAAAGCGAAGTCGACCGGATTATCGAGTATCATCAGTCATAAGGTGCGCATTGCGTACCTTAATGAACCTAAAAAGAGCAGTTGAGAGCCTCAAACTACTGTGCGCCCTGAGCCCTGTCGAAGGGTGAACGGTAGTTTGAGGCTTCACCAAGCTGGTGTAAGTGTTGTAGACCCTTCATGCTTCGACTTGGCTCAGCACGAACGGTCTACAACACTTACCAACT
>SLIO01000228.1 GCA_007135635.1 Methylomicrobium sp.
CAAGGTTCGCGAAGCCGAGCGTCGTAAAATAGTCGAAGCCTATACCGACAGAGTCGGCGAATTAATTACCGGCATCGTCAAACGTATTGAAAAAGGTAGCGTTTACTTGGACCTTGGCGGTCATGTCGAAGCCTATATCGCGAGAGAAGATATGATCCCGCGCGAGTCATTTAGAATCGGTGACCGGGTTAGAGGCTATCTTAAAGGAGTTCGCTCGGAACCGCGCGGACCGCAATTATTTGTCACTCGCGCCGCGCCGGAGCTGTTGGTTGCGTTGTTTCGTTTGGAAGTTCCCGAAGTCGGCGAAGGCATGATCGAAATCAAGGGTGCGGCTCGTGACCCGGGTTCGAGAGCCAAAATCGCGGTCAAGGCGATTGATCCGAGACTCGATCCGGTTGGCGCTTGCGTCGGAATGAGAGGCTCGCGTGTTCAAGCAGTATCGAATGAGCTTGCCGGCGAGCGTGTCGACATCATTTTATGGCATGAAAGCGAGGCCCAATTTGTTATCAATGCAATGGCGCCCGCCGAAATCGAATCTATCGTGATCGATGAAGACAAGCACAGCATGGACCTGGCAGTTAGTTCGGATAATTTGTCTCAGGCGATAGGCCGAGGCGGTCAGAATGTTCGCTTGGCCACCGAATTGACCGGTTGGGAGCTAAACGTGATGGATGCGTCGAAAGCGCAAGAAACTAGCGGCGCTCAAGCCAATATAACCAAGCAGTTGTTTATCGATCAATTGGGTGTCGACGAAGAAATCGCTACGATTCTGGTGGAAGTCGGATTCGATTCGATTGAAGAGATAGCTTATGTTCCGGTTAATGAAATGCTGGAAATTGAAGAGTTTGATAAAGAACTGGTCGACGAATTAAAAGGTCGGGCAAAGGACGCGTTGTTAATCAGTGCAATTGCATCGGAAGAAAAAATCGAGACGGCGGAGCCTACGCAAGAGTTGCTTGAAATGGAAGGCATGGATGAGGCCTTGGCTTATGAGTTAGCTAGCCAGGGCATCGTAACGTTGGACGATCTTGCGGATCAGGCGGTTGATGATTTACTGGACATTACCGGTGTGGATGAAGAAAGAGCGGCAAAATTAATCATGAAAGCGCGTGAGCGATGGTTTGCCGAGGACCAGGGCGAATTAGGATAGGGGGCAAAATATGAGTGATAAAACAGTACGGCAGTTAGCGGAGGTAGTGGGTATACCTCTAGAGCGATTATTGGAGCAACTGAAAGAAGCCGGATTATCCGCGCATGCCCCTGATGACGTAATTAATGAAGACGAAAAAGTCAAGTTGCTGGCTCATTTGCGCAAGCGGCACGGTAAATCGACAGGAGAAACGGATGCCGCGCCAAAACGCGTAACCCTGAAGCGTAGGACGGTTAGCGAGCTTAAGCAAAGCAGCGCGCCGGGTAGCTCGGCAAAAACGATCAGCATAGAAGTCCGCAAAAAGAAAACCTACGTTAAGCGTACTGAAGTCACGACCGTTGGTGATGAACCGAAAGAGTCCGAAGAAATCAAAAAAACCGCGGAACAGGCTCAAGAACAACCGATGCCGGTCAGTGCTGAGCAACCGCCGATTCTCGTTGTAGCGGAAGAAAAAACGACCCAAGTCGAAGAAGAATTATTCGAGCGGGAACACCCGGTTGACGAAGCCGCTGTTGCGGTTCATCAGGATGATATCGTCGTAGCCGATTCCGAAGCGATTGTTAAAGAATCGCTAACCGAAACTCAAGCCATTGAGCTTCGCAAGGAAACCGAAAGAAAAGCCAGGCTTTCGGAAAGCGAAAGAAAAAAAGAGGATGAGAAAAAACGTCGCCTCGAAGTTGCTGTAGAAAAGAATGCCGAAAAAGTGCGGCAGTTGGCTGCGGCCAGAATGGAAACTCAAAAGAAAAAAAGACAAGGGCAAACAGCCGGGAAAGGCAAGAAAAAAGGCAAACAAAAGGACAAAAACGGTGCTCAGGCCGATTTGAAGCATCAATTCGAGAAGCCGGTTGCGCCGGTTATCAAGGAAATCGCTATTCCTGAACATATTATTGTTTCCGACTTGGCGCAAAAAATGAGCGTCAAGGCCGCGGAAGTCATCAAGCAATTGATGAAAATGGGCATGATGGCGACGATTAACCAAAGTATCGATCAGGAAACCGCGGTGCTGCTGGTCGAGGAAATGGGGCATAAAGCCACCATGCAAAGCGATGACGATTTAGAAGCCGAAATCTTGGCGGCTCTGAAGGAAGAGAGTGGTCAAGAAATATCCCGCGCACCGATCGTTACCATCATGGGACATGTCGATCACGGTAAAACTTCCTTGTTGGACTATATCCGCGAAACACGCGTTGCGGCGGGTGAAGCGGGCGGTATTACCCAGCATATCGGTGCTTATCAGGTCGTTACCGATCACGGTTCGGTGACCTTTTTAGATACGCCGGGACATGCTGCGTTTACCGCGATGCGCGCTAGAGGCGCTGAATTGACCGACGTGGTCATTGTCGTAGTCGCGGCCGATGACGGCGTGATGCCGCAGACTAAAGAAGCGGTCGAGCATGCGCGTGCGGCTGGTGTACCGATCATTGTCGCGATCAATAAAATCGATAAGCCGCAAGCCAATCCCGATAAGGTCATGCAGGAAATGTCCACGATCAAAGTGGTACCCGAGGAATGGGGCGGCGATGTACAGTTCATTAAAGTTTCGGCCAAAACAGGCGAAGGCATCGATGATTTGATCGAAGCGTTGATTTTGCAGGCTGAGATTTTGGAATTGAAGGCACCTGCGGAAGGAGCGGCTTCGGGTATCGTTATCGAATCTAGACTTGATAAAGGCCGTGGCGCGGTTGCGACCATCCTGGTGCAACGCGGCATGTTGGAAAAAGGCCAATTCGTTTTATGCGGTCATGAATACGGCCGTGTTAGGGCAATGTTCAATGAAAACGGCAAAACCGTTAAGGAAGCCGGGCCGAGTACACCGGTTGAGATTCTCGGCCTTTCGGGCACCCCGAATGCCGGCGACGAATTTTTGGTCGTGCAAAACGAGCGTGCGGCGCGGGAATTGGCCGAGCATCGTGAAGACAAAAGCAAAATTAGCCGTATGGCTGCACAGCAAGCGGCGAAATTGGATCAAGTGTTCTCAAAAATGGCGACCGGCGAAACGGCCAGTTTGAACTTGGTGATTAAAACCGATGTTCAAGGTAGTTTGGAAGCCTTGCGCGAATCATTGATCAAGCTGTCCTCGGACGAAGTCGAGGTTAAGGTCGTTTATGGCGGTGTCGGCGGCATCAATGAAGGCGATGTTAATTTGGCACTGGCTTCCGGGGCGATTTTGATTGGATTTAACGTTCGTGCGGACACCGCCGCACGCAAATTGATCGAAGAAAAAGACGTCGATTTGCATTACTACAGTGTGATTTATCAGGCGATCGATGAGGTGAAAAGCTCGATCAGTGGCATGCTGGCGCCTGAGATCAAAGAGACTATCGTCGGTTTGGCCGCTGTCAGGGATGTATTCCGTTCGCCGAAATTCGGTGCTGTGGCAGGGTGTATGGTCGTCGAAGGATTTGTCAAACGTAACCTGCCGATTCGCGTGTTGCGTGAAAACGTCGTGATATACGAAGGGCAACTGGAATCGTTGCGCCGTTTCAAGGACGACGTTGCCGAAGTCAAAATGGGTATGGAATGCGGTATCGGTGTTAAAAACTATAACGATGTCAGAGTCGGAGATCAGATAGAGGTTTTCGAACGCATTGAAGTGAAGCGGGAGTTATAGCGCCATGGCCAGAGAATTTAGCCGTAGCGCACGGGTTTCATCCCAAATCCAAAAGGAGCTGGCGCTTATTCTACAGCGAGAGCTTGACGGGAAGCGGGTAGGATTCGTTACGGTTAACGAAGTCGTCATCAGCAAGGACTTGGCCGTTGCCAAGATCTATGTCACGGTGCTTAACGCCGATGATCAGGGGAAAAAAGACAGCATTAAGTACCTGAACGATGCGACGCCCTTTATTAGAAGCGAATTGTGCAAACGCATGCGCTTGCGCAATATACCGGAGTTACGCTTTTATTATGACGATAGCTTTGAAACCGGTATGCGGGTGGCCGAATTGCTGAACGAGCCGAAGGGTAAAAAAGAGGATTGAGCGGAATGGCAAAGCGTAAAAACGGGCGCGATATTCACGGAATATTGCTGCTCGATAAACGCCTCGGTGTTTCGTCGAACCGAGCCTTGCAGGAAGTCAAGCACTTGTTCAATGCAAACAAGGCCGGGCATACAGGTAGCCTTGATCCTTTGGCATCGGGATTATTGCCGGTTTGTTTCGGTGAAGCAACCAAGGTTTCCGGGTTCATGCTCAATGACGACAAACGTTACCGGGTGGTTGTGCGTTTGGGCGTGGTTACCGATACCGGCGATGCGGAAGGTCAGGTGCTAAAAACGCGCCCTGTACCGCCTTTATCCGGCAATGAGATTCCGGCTTGCCTGGAAAGCTTCACCGGCGCTATCGAGCAAGTACCGCCGATGTATTCGGCGCTTAAGCATAACGGCAAAAAGCTTTATGAATTGGCCAGACAAGGCAAGTCCGTCGAACGCAAGGCGCGTCCGGTTACGATATATAAAATCAAGTTGTTGGATCGTCAAGAGACGCTTCTGACGTTGGATGTTTGGTGCTCGAAAGGCACCTATATCAGAACCTTGGCGGAAGATATCGGTGAGCAACTCGGTTGCGGCGGAACGGTTATCGAACTTCGTAGGCTGGCATCCGGTCGCTTTGTCATCGACGAAGCCAAATCGATCGAGCAATTGCAGGCAATGAGCGAAAGCGAACTGATGAATTGCTTGATTTCGGTTGATAAGCCGCTCGACTCGTTA